>NZ_QPMJ01000003.1:300000-516876 GCF_003369835.1 Halorussus rarus
CGAACGCGAGCACGTTCCCGATGGCCTGCTCGGCGATGCCGGGCGCGTGGATGCCCCCGGCGTTGGTCACGGCCACGCCGCGGTCGGCCAGCGCGTCCGTCGGCACGTGGTCGGTGCCGGCGAAGGTGCAGGCGAACAGCTCCAGACGGTCGGCCGTCGCCAGCAGCTCCTCGTCGACCGTGATGCCGGTGACGACCCGGGCGTCGGCGACCAGGTCGCGCTCCTCGGCCGGGGTCCGGGCGTGCGCGACCCGCCGGTCGGGCAGCCGGTCGCGCAGCTCCTCGGCGTACGATGCCATCGACAGCCCTTCCGTCCCCTCGCGGAGGACGACGACGTCGGGTCGGTCGGTCATGGTGATTGTTGTGGTCTCGCGTCCGCGCGGTCGGCGGATCGTCCACGGTCGCCTTAGAGGCCCCGCTCGTGCACTGCGCGGACGCCGTTTCTGTGTTCGACTCGTCGCCCGCCCCCGACTTAATCCTTTTTGTAGCCGATATCAACGAAAAGCGTTTACAACTAAGTGGCTGGCGCGTGTCAGGGCCACGCATGGCACGACCGGTGCGAGACCGACTTGCCGAGACCCGACGCGAGTTCCACCGCTACCCCGAGCCCGCGTGGCGCGAGTTCCACACGACCCACCGACTCGTCGAGGAGCTCGAACGGATCGGAGTCGACGAACTCGCGGTCGGCCCCGAGGCGTACGACCCCGACGACCGGATGGCAGTTCCCGCGGACGACGACCTCGACGAGTGGCGCGACCGCGCCCGCGACCGGGGCGCCGACCCGGACCTGCTCGACCAGATGGCCGGCGGGAACACCGGCGTCGTCGCCGTCATCGACCGCCGGGATACTGACGGCGACGCTCCGGCCGACGGCGACTCCGCCGCCCCCGCAATCGGCCTCCGCGTGGACATCGACGGCCTGTTCGTCGAGGAGTCGACCGGCGACGACCACGTCCCGGCGGTCGAGGGGTTCCGGTCGGAGACCGGCGAGACGATGCACGCCTGCGGTCACGATACCCACATGACGTGGGGGCTGGCGACCGTCGAGGCCGTCAAGGACAGCGACTTCGCGGGCCGTCTCGTCGTCTTCTTCCAGCCCGCCGAGGAGGTGTCGGGCGGCGGCCACCCGATGGCCGAGAGCCGGTTCGCCGACGACCTCGACTACCTGTTCGCGGTCCACGTCGGCCTCGACCACCCGACCGGCGAGGTGGTCGCGGGCATCGAGAAACCACTGGCGATGTGCCACGTCGACGCCACCATCCGGGGCACCTCGGCCCACGCCGGGAAGGCCCCGCAGGACGGCGACAACGCGATGCAGGCGCTCGGGACGGCCATCCAGAACGCCTACGGGATTCCGCGCCACGAGGACGGGATGACCCGGGTCAACGTCGGGAAGGCCGAGGCCGGCACGTCGAGCAACGTCATCGCCGAGCGCGCCGACGTGGCCGCCGAGGCCCGGGGCGAGACCACCGCGCTCATGGAGTACGCCAAGGGCCGACTCCGGCGGGTCTTCGAGAACTCGGCCGAGATGCACGGCTGCGACCTGAAGTTCGACGTCGTGAGCGAGTCGCCCCGGGCCGACAGCGACCCCGAACTCGTCGACGTGATCGCGGACGTGGCCGAGGGCGTCGAGGGCGTCGAGACGGTCGTCCCCACCGCGGACTTCGGCGCGAGCGAGGACGCCACCTTCCTGATGGAGCGCGTCCAGGAGGAGGGCGGCCTCGCCTCCTACCTCATCGTCGGCACCGACCACCCCACCAGCCACCACACCCCGACGTTCGACGTCGACGAGCGCAGCCTCGAGACGGGTGTCGAGGTGCTGACCCGGTCGATACTGGCGGTCGGAGACGGCGGCCGGGTCGCGTAGCCGGCCATCCGGTCCCGTAGTCGGCGGCCGACGGACGCGACCTCGTAGTCGACTGTCGGCTGTCGGCGCGCCAACGTTAATAGTCCCGTGACTGTAGCTCTCCGGGAATGGGGGACCGGGAAGCACTCGGCCGGGCGCGACCGTCGCGGCCGGAGGTGGCGGTGTTCGTCTCCGGGGTCGCGAGCATGGGGCTGGAGATCGTCGCCGGGCGGGTCGTCGCCCCGCAGTTCGGGAGCAGCATCTACACGTGGGGCAGTATCATCGCCGTCTTTCTCGCCGCGCTGAGCCTCGGCTACTACCGCGGGGGGAAGCTGGCGGCCTCGCACGCGACGACCGACCGGCTGATCCGGCTGCTCCTCTGGACCGCGGCGTACGTCGCGGTGCTCATCTTCGCGGGCGACCTGCTGCTGACGGCCGCGGCGACGATACCGCTCCCCTCCCGGTTCGCCCCGCTGCCCGCCGTGACGCTGCTGTTCGGCCCGCCGACGTACTTTCTGGGGTTCGTCAGCCCGTACGCCGCCGAGCTCTCCGGGAAGGAGACGCCCGGCGAGGCGTCGGGGCACGTCTACGCGGTGGGGACCGTCGGGAGCATCGTCGGCGCGTTCGCCACCACCTTCTTCCTCGTCCCGGCGCTCTCGATTCCGCGGCTCGAGCTCGCCTTCGGCCTCCTGCTGGTCGCGACCGCGCTGTGGCTGGCGTCGCCGTCGTTCCGACGACGGCAGGTGGTCGCCGCGCTCGCGGTCGCGGCGCTGCTGGGCGCGGCCGTCGCCAGCGGGTCGTTCGGCATCTCGACCCACGGTCGGGTCGTCCACCAGACCCAGACCCCCTACCAGGAGCTCGAGGTCGCCGACCTCGGCGACACCCGGACCCTGTACCTCGACGGCCAGCGCCACAGCGCGATGGACCTCGACCACCCCCGCCGACACGTCTTCGAGTACACCCGGTACTTCCACCTGCCGCTCCTGCTGACCGACGGCGTCGACCGGGTGCTGTTCGTCGGCGGCGGCGGGTTCACCGGCCCCAAGCGGTTCGTCGCCGACTACGACGTGACGGTCGACGTCGCGGAGATCGACCCCGTGGTCATCGACACCGCCAAGCGGTACTTCGGGGTCGAGGAGTCCGAGCGGCTCAACATCCACAACACCGGCGGACGTCGGTTCCTCCGCCAGACCAACAGGACCTACGACCTCATCGTGCTCGACGCCTACAAGAAGGACAAGGTCCCGTTCCAGCTGACCACGGTCGAGTTCATGCGGCTGGCCCGCGAGCGCCTGTCGGCGGACGGGGTGTTGCTCACGAACCTCATCTCCGCGCCCGACGGTCCCGCCTCGAAGTTCTACCGCGCGGAGTACAAGACCATCTCGCGGGTGTTCCCGCAGGTGTACAGCTTCCCCACGACGGATGCGAACGTGATCCAGAACGTCGAGGTCGTCGCCACGAAGAACGCGACCCGGGTCACGGAGGCCGAGCTGCTGGCCCGCAACGAGCGCCGGGACATCGGCATCGACCTCGAACGGGAAATCCGGTCGTACCGGAGCGACGAGGACACCGGCGGCGTGCCGGTCCTCCGGGACGACCGCGCGCCGGTCGACAGCCTCCTCGACCCCATGGTCGGCCAGCGGTACGTCGTCCAGCGGTCGGCCGAGGGGAACGCCACGACGAGCACTGACGTCCGGGGCCGAGACGCCTCTTCGGCGTCGTTCGACTTCGGTCCCGAGAGAATCGCGCTCGCGGGGTGAGAAGAACACCGGGCCGAGCGCCTACGCGACCGACGCCGTCTTCCCGGCCGCCTCGACGGCCTCGTTGAAGATGCCGACGCCGAGTTCGATCTCGCGCTCGGTCGAGTCCAGCGGCGGGAGCAGCCGGACGGTCTTCGCGCCGCAGCCGAGCGTGAGGAGACCGCGCTTCAGCGCCTCCTCGACCACGGCGTCGCGGCGCTCCGCGGTGTCGAACTCCACGGCGAGCATCAGCCCCTTGCCACGCACGTCCTCGACGTGGTCGGCCGCGGCGTCCCGCAGGAGCTCCCTGGCCTGCCGGCCGCGCTCGGTGGCGTTGTCGAGCAGGTCGTGCTCCTCGATGGCCTCCAGCGTGAAGGCGCCCATCATCGACCCGAGGAGGTCGCCGCCGCCGAACGTGGAGCCGAGCCGATTCGCCTCCGAGGGGAAGACGTCCGACCGCGAGATGGTGGCTCCCACGCGGAGCGCCTTCGCGCTGGCGATGATGTCGGGCTCGAAGTCGTAGTGGTCCGAGGCCCACATCTCGCCGGTCCGGCCGACGCCCGACTGGATCTCGTCGACGACCAGCGGAATGTCGTACTCCTCGCAGACCGCCCCGACCTCCGCCGCGAACTCCTCGTTCGGGAAGCGGTAGCCGCCGACCCCCTGGACCGGCTCCAGCACGAGGAAGCCGATCTCGTCGGGATTGAGGTGGCCGCCCTCGGGCTGGAGGCTGTTCCGGAGCCGGGAGCCCTCGGCCGTGAAGAAGCCGCAGTCGCAGGGGCCGTCGGCCGGGTCGTGGTCGCGGTCGTCGCAGAACGGCACGGTCCGGACCCCGGCGATCTCCGGGTAGTGGCGGGTGTAGACCTCGTTCGACCGCGTGACCGAGAGGGTGCCCAGCGTCCGGCCGTGGAAGCTCCCGTCGAACGCGACCCCGTGCTTGGCGGTCGGGTTCCGGTCGTAGGTCACCTTCATGGCGTTCTCGACCGCCTCGGCCCCGGAGTTCGAGAGGAAGACGGTGTCCATCCCGTAGTGGCTCGACACCTCGGTCAGCTTCTCCATCAGGTGGCTCGACCCGGGGAACTCGCTCGACTCGGGGTCGGGGCCCGCGCCGTAGTAGACGTCCTGGCCGGCGATCTTCATCGGCTCGCGCAGGTCGAACTCCCGGAGCTTCCCGAGCACCTTCTCGTTGTCGTAGCCCAGCGGCGCGGCGCCGATGTGGCAGGTGAAATCGAGGAGGACGTTCCCGTCGACGTCGGTGACGAACGGGCCGTCGGCCTCGGCGGAGAGGTCCCAGACGAAGTCGTGGGAGTGCTCGCTGGGCGCCGCGTGCTCGCGGTGGAACGACACCCACTTCTCGGCGTTGGGGCCGGGGAGTGCGTCGGCGTCGGGCTCCGCGGTGTCCCTATTCATACACAGAAAATGTATTCACCGTCAATTAAAACTTGTTATCGGCGAGGTGGCCGTTCCCGTCGGTCGGCCGCCGGCCGGCGTTCCGCCGTCGGCGTCTCGCGCCGGCCGTCTCGCCTCAGTCGTCGTCGGTCGCGGGCTGCTTGGCCGAGGCCGACGTCTCGTCGGCGTCGGCCGAGCCGATCAGCCTCGTCTCGTCCTGCAACAGCACGCGGCCGTGGTCCGAACTGAACTCCCGGACGAGCCCGAGCATCGCGAACAGGCAGACGAAGGCGAACGGCGCGCCCGTGATGATGGCCGCCGACTGGAGCGCGTCGACGCCGCCGAGGGTCATCAGGATCGCGGCGGTCATCCCGAGCACCACGCCCCAGAAGACCCGGTTGATGGTCGACGGGCGGGCCTTCCCGCCGGTGGTCATCATCGACACCGCGAGCGTCGAGGAGTCGGCCGACGTGATGAAGAACGTGGTCACGAGCAGCATGAACGCGATCATCAGCACCGACCCGAACGGGAACGTCTCGAACAGCGCGAAGCCGGCGACCGACGCGCCGTACTCGCCGACCGGGCCGAGGATCTCGGCGCCGTTGTGCTGGGCCCAGACCGCCGACCCGCCCACGAAGGTGAACCACGGGATGGTCGCGGCCGAGGTGGCGACGATGCCGGTGAACGCGACCTCCCGGACGGTCCGACCCTTCGAGATGCGGGCGATGAACAGCCCCGCGAACGGCGACCACGACAGCGCCCACGCCCAGTAGAACACCGTCCAGCTGTTCATCCACCCCGTGGCGTCCGGGTTGCCCGCGCCGGTGAACAGGCTCATCGAGACGAAGTCGGTGAGCATCCCGCCGACCGCCTGGGTCCCGAGCAGCACGAGGAACACCGACGGACCGAGGACGAACGTCACCAGCATGAGGACGACGAACGCGATCATGTTGAAGTTCGAGAGCCGGCGGATGCCCCGGTTGACGCCCAGCACCATCGACACCGTGAACAGCAGCGTCATCGTCGTCACGACGAGGATGATGCCGACGTTCCCGAGGTCGATGCCCCACTGGTAGTCGAGGCCGGTGATGAACTGGCTCCCGATGAAGCCCAGGGAGGTCGCCACGCCGCCGATGGTCGCGAAGACGGCGACGATGTCCACGAACTTCGCGGCGATGCCGTCGAGGTTGTCCGGCCCGAGCACCGGCGCGAGCGCCGAGGAGACCCGGAGCGGGACGTCGTCGTAGTTGTAGGCGAAGTAGCCGATGGCGATGCCCATGAGGGTGAACACCGCGAGCTGGGGGAGCGCCCAGTGGAACAGCGTCTGCTGGACCGCGATGACCATCGCCTCCGAGGACCGCGCCGAGACGTCGAACAGCGGCGACGGGTTGTCGTAGTAGTACAGCGCCTCGGTCGGTCCCCAGAAGACGACGCCGGCGGCGAACCCGGCCGAGTACAGCATCGCGAAGAACGACAGGAAGCTGTACTCCGGCGACTCGTCGCCCAGCTTCAGGCTGCCCCACGGGCCGACGATGAGGTACAGCAGGAACACCACGACGAGGAAGACGATGAGCAGCAGCGCCCAGTTGAGGTACTGGTTCATCACCGAGTTGCCGACGTTGATGCCGTCCTGGACCAGCCCCGGGTTCAGAAAGTACAGCGCGATGATGCCCACCGTCAGCCCCGCGCCGAACAGGAAGACGACCGGGTCGAGCTCCTCGCGGAAGCGCCCGACTGCGCCGAGGTCGTCGGACCGGCTCACGCGCGACCACCTCGCCAGTTCGCGTCGTCCGGCGACGGCCTCGCGGCGCGGTCGTCGGAGCGCCGCCCGGACGGAACGTCGGGACGCGCTGTCGTTCGTAGTCGGGTCCCCGCACGTCGATGTCGGCCGTGGTTGCTGCGTTTCATGTAATGTTCACACCCTACCATGTTGCCCGGTGCCGCACACCACGCCAGTCGTTAATTATCGTGATAAACGTTACGATTACTGGAGTCGATGAATACAAAATACGTTTACAGAATCGGACGAGATACGCTATCTGTTGATAGGTAAAACGATAATCCGGTGACGGAGACGGAGGGAACGAACTCGCTCGTCGGGACCGACGCTTCCCCGACCTTCCCGACGACCGCTCGGACGAACCGATGGACGGGCGACTGTAAACGCTAACTGTGAACGATCCGGGTCCGAAGCCCGCCACGGCTCCGCCGTCGTCATCTCATCGGGCCGGCACGGTCGCTCGCGACGCGAGGAGGCGGATATTCGGGGGTCTACCGTAACTCTTAATCCCGAACGTATACGAATTCCGTGTATGGTCGAATCCTCCGACGACCCCGACGCCGAGGACAGTCTGGCCCACTCGGCCGACCGCGGCCGGGGCATCCTCACGCCGAGCGACCGGGAGTTCCTGCTCGGCCGGAAGACCGACTACACCGAGCACTCCAAGAAGCAGAAGCGCAACCGCATCCGGCGGCGCATCCGGAACGCCATCCTGGACTTCAGTATCCTGTTCGAGCATCTCGAGGACCGCGACCGCGAGACGGTGTTCGACCCCGACGACGACGCCCGCGACGCCTACACCCGGGGCATCACCGACATGCTGGCGTTCCTCCACCTCGGGACGATGGGCTACTACACGCCGTTCAAGCACATGCTCGCCCAGGGCGTCAACAAGGCCGAGCAGGAGCTGGCGGGCTCGGACTACCGGATGGTCACCGTCGACTTCAACGTCGACCCGGTGGGCCAGATCGACGTCGACGACGTCATCGACAAGCTCGAGTTCGGCGACTTCGAGGAGATCACCGACGAGGAGCTCCGGGCGTTCGCCCGGCTGCTCTCGGAGTCCGAGGACTTCTCGGCCACCACGCTGCGCTCGGACATGAAGGAGCAGATGTCCGCCTACATCGAGGAGGTGTACGCGGCGGCCGAGCAGCGAGACCAGCGCGTCGAGGAGCTCAACGACTGACCGCGGGGCGGGCCGCTCGCCGGACGCTCCCGGCTCCGCCCGCCGCCCGACGCGACGGGCTGTTTCGCTTCACCCGCTCTCGAACCCGCCGTCGACGACCAGCCCGTGGCCGGTCACCCACGACGCGTGCTCGGACAGCAGGAAGGCGACGCAGTCGGCGACCTCCTCGGGCTCGCCCAGCCGCTTGAGCGGGTACTGTTTCTCCATCTGCTCGCGGGCTCGCTCCGGGTCGTCGCGGCCCGCGAAGTACTGGTCGGTCAGCGGCGTGTCGACGAACCCCGGACAGACCGCGTTCACCCGGACGCCGTGGGGGCCGGCCTCCTGGGCGGCCGCGCGGGTGAAGTTCAGCACCGCGCCCTTCGTCAGCGAGTACACCGACTGGCGGGGCAGGCCGAGCTTGCCCGCGATGGAGGACATGTTGACGATGGCGCCGTGGCCCTGCTCCTTCAGGAGCGGGAGCGCGGCGTGACAGCAGTTCCACACGCCGTTGATATTGACGTCCATCACGAAGTCCCGAACGCTCTCGTCGACGTCCTCGATGACCTCGCCGGGGTGGCCCACGCCGGCGTTGTTGAACAGGCCGTCGAGCCCGTACTCCTCGTGGGCGGCCTGGATGACGCTCGCGACCTGCTCGGGTTCGGTCACGTCGAGCTCGTGGGCCTCCGCGTCGCCGCCGTCGGCGCGAATAGCCTCCGCGACGTCCTCGGCGCCGGGCGCGTCGACGTCCGTGACGATCACCCGCGCGCCGTACTCGCCGCAGCGTTTCGCGGTCGCCTCGCCGATGCCGGAGGCGGCGCCCGTGACGAGCACCGTCCTGTCGTCGAGTCGCATACTCCGCCTACGAACCCCCGTCACATAACTTTGGAACCCGGCGCGGCCCGCTCGACCCCGTCTCGTACCCGGCGCCCTATCTGAACCCCATCTCGTAGGCGTAGATGAACTCGTCGCGCCGGGGCGTCCACTGGAGCCGGGTGTTGAGCCCGTAGACGCTGAACTGCTGGTTCAGGTAGACCCACGGCGCCTGGTCGTGGCACAGCTTGTTGGCCCGCCGGAAGAGCCGCTTGCGCTGCTGCCGCTCGCGGGCCTGCGATGCCTGCCGCATCAGGCTGTCGAGCCGCTCGTTCTCGAACGAGGTCGAGACGCCGTCGCTGGTCAGGACCGGGCCGATGGAGACCGACGCGTCGAACATCTCGTTGGCCCAGCCGATGAGGTAGAACGGCGGGCTCGTCGTGATGTCGCCGCTGGCGACCTCCTCGACCAGCGGGCCGAACTCCCGCTGGCGCACCGAGCACGAGACGTTCGAGAGGCCGTCGATGGCGTTGGCGACCGCCTGGGCGATCTCGATGTCCTTGAGGTAGCGGCCGACCGGCGTGTGGAGCGTGATCGACGCCCCGGCGTGGCCGCTCTCCTCGACCAGCCGTTCGGCCCGTGCGGGGTCGTGTGGGTACGGCTCCACGTTCGGGTTGTGGCCGAACACGATGTCGAGGGTCGGCTGGCCGGTCGGCGCGCCGAACCCCGCCAGCACGTTCTCGACGATGCTCTCGAGGTCGACGGCGTAGTTCATCGCCCGCCGGAACGCCACGCTGGAGAACGGCTCGACGTCGTACCGCATGGCCGCGAACACCAGCCGGGTGCTCTCGGCGGCCTCGACGGCCCGACCGTCGGCGGACCTGATGCGCGAGACCTCCTGGGGCGGGACGTTGACGACGACGTCGGTCTCGCCTTCGAGGAGTTGGTTGACCCGGGTGCTGGACTCGCTGGCGGCGGTGAACCGCAGCCGGTTTATCGCGGCGGGCTCGCGCCAGTAGTCGTCGTACCGCGTGAACGTCACGTGGACGTCCGACTGGTACGACTCGAGCTGGAACGGCCCCGTTCCGTTCGCCTGCCTGTTGATCTCGGCCGTCGAGCGGCTCTGGACCCACGACTTCTCCATCACCTGCCCGAAGAAGCTCGCGAGCTGGTCGAGCAGGATGGGGTTGTAGCCGTTCGACAGGACGTCGACGGCCCGCTGCCCGTCGACGACCTCGGCGCCCGTGATGGGCTCGAGCGTGGACTGCTGCGGGCTGGTGATGCCGACGCCGTTCCGCACGATCCGGTTGATGCTGAACGCGACGTCCTCGGGCGTCAGCGCGTCGCCGTTGTGGAACGTCACGCCCTCCCGAATCTGAAATCGGACGCGTCCGGCCTCGACCCTGTTCCACTCGGTCGCCAGCCGGGCCGTGACGGTCCCGTCTCGCTGCCTGGCCACGAGGTTCTCGTACGTCTGGCGCAGGATGTTGCCGTCCGGCGTGTTCACGTGGTCGTGCGGGTCGAGCCCGCCGAGCAGCTGGCCCTGCGTGACCGTCACCGAGTTCGACTGACTCCGCTTCCCATCGTCGGCCTCACTGCGCTCCGGTCGTTCGTCCGCCCGGCTCCCCCGAACGCGCCCCGAAATCGAAGCGGCCGCGAGTCCCGAGCCCGCGGACGCGAGTAGCGTGCGTCGTTTCATGTTCTCCCTCTGGCACCGACTCCCACGGTGCCGAACACCACACCGTATCGGTGAGCTCCGGTTTAACAGTTACGGATACCGTGGTGGCCGAAACCGAATTCTGTGTACGGCCGGCACCGTCGGCTGCCGAACCCGGTGAAAGCGTCGGACGGGGAGCGACGCCCGACCACGTTTTTGGCGATGCGGAGCGAACGCCGGGCATGGACATCGGAACCGTCGACTCCCGGCCGGGCGAGGTGTCGCGGGGGTACGTCGAGGCGACCCGGCTCCCGACCGGCGGTCCCGAGCGGTTCCCCGTCATCGTCGCCGAGGGCAACCGCGAGGGGCCGACGCTCTGGGTGACCGCCGCGATCCACGGCGACGAGGTGACGAGCCTGGCGGCGGCCCAGGACTTCTCGGACCGGCTCGATCCGACCGAGCTCGCCGGTCGGGTCGTCTGCCTCCCCGTCCTGAATCCGGCCGGCCTCCGCCGGAACCGCCGGACGTCGTACTACCACGGCGACGACCCGAACCGCTACTTCCCCGCGGCCGACGCCGGGTCGGCCCGGCCGCCGCGGGTCCAGGAGCTCGTCGACGGGCGCCTCTTCGGACTCGTTGCCGACTCCGCCGACGCCTTAGTGTCGCTCCACTCGTCGTGGGCCGGGTCGGCGTCGTACGCCATCCGGCCGCGGGTGCCCTACGGAGCGGCGGACGACTCCGCGGAGACCGACGGTACCGACAACACCGACGAGCCCGCCGGCACTGACAGGCCCGGCAGGACGAGAGCCGAGGCCGAGGAGATCGCCGACCGGCTGGCGGACCTGACGGCGGCGTTCGGTCTGCCGGCGGTCAACCAGTTCGACGGGGACCGGGTCGAACGCCAGGGACTGCATCGGTCGCTCGCGGAGGCCGCGGTGCGCGAGGCCGGCGTCCCGGCGTTCACCCCGGAGCTCGGGGGCCGGTACGTCGTGGAGGAGGAGGCGCGCCGGCTGGGCGTCGAGGGGCTCCTGAACGTCCTCCGGGCGATGGAGATGGTCGACGAGCCGGTGCGGACCGACCAGCGGGTCGAACCGCCGGTCGAGCCGCCGCTGAAGCGGGCTATCCACCCGTACACCGACACCCCCGGCGTCGTCCGGTACCGGGTCGACGCGGGCGACGTGCTGGCGGAGGGGGACCCAGTCGCGGACGTCCTCACCCCGCACGGCGACCGGAAGACCACGGTCCGGACCGACCGCGAGGGGTACGTGCTGAGCCGCCACGAGGGCGTCGCGGTCTACGAGAACGACCCGCTGCTGGACCTCGCGGTCCCCGACGACGACCCCCTGGTCGTCTCCGCGGAAGCGACCGAGTGACCGCGTCGGCGGATTCGACGCGCCCCGAACGGTCGCGGTCGACGCCCCTCGACCGCTCAGGCGCTCTGCTTCCCGCCGGCGACGACCTCCCGAATCGCGTCCGCGATCACGTCCATCGCGGTCTCGGCGAGCTCCTCGGTGATGACAAGCGGCGGGAGCAGCCGGAGCACGTTGCCGTGTCGGCCCGCCTTCCAGACGAGGACGCCCCGCTCGTAGCACCGCTGTTGGACCGCGTCGGCGGCGTCGGCGTCCGGGTTCCCGTCGGCGTCGACGAACGGCGCGCCGACGAACAGGCCCCGGCCCCGGACCTCGCCGATGCGCCCGGTGTCGTCGGCGACCTCACCGAGGCGGTCCCGCACGTACTCGCCGACCTCGCGGCCGTGGGCCAGCAGGTCGTGGGCCTGGATGTACTCGATGGCCCGGGTACCCGCCCGCATCGCCACGACGTGGCCCCGGTAGGTGCCGGCGTGGTCGCCCGACCCCCAGGTGTCGAGCTCCTCGCGGTACATCGTGGCCGACAGCGGGAAGCCGACGCCGCCCAGCGCCTTGGCCGAGGTCATTACGTCCGGGGTCACGCCGTCCCACTCGCTGGCCCACCACTGGCCCGTGCGACCCAGGCCGCTCTGTATCTCGTCGAACACCAGCGTCACGTCGTTGTCGTCGGCGAGGTCGCGCAGCCCCTGCAGGAACCCCTCCGGCGGGACGACCACGCCGCCCTCGCCCTGGATGGGCTCGACGAAGATGCCCGCGGGGTTGGCCAACCCGCCGTAGGGGTCCTCGAGGATGGCCTGGACCTCCTCGAGCGCGCGGTCGACCGCCGCCTGCGGGTCCTTGCCCTGCTCGAACGGGTTGGGGTACGGCGCATGGACCACGTCCGAGAGCAGCGGCGTGTAGCTGTCCTTGAACCCCTTGTTGCCGGTGAGGCTCATCGCCCCGCTGGTCGCGCCGTGGTACGCCCCGCGGAACGCGATGAGGCCGTCGCCGCCCGAGTTGTACTTGGCCAGCTTGATGGCCGCCTCGACGGCGTCGCTGCCGGTCGGGCCGCCGAAGACGACCTTGTTGTTCCCGGCGAGCGCCCCGGGCGCGATCTCGTCGAGCTTCTCGATGAGCTCGAGGCGGGCCTCGGTCGGGAAGTCGACGGTGTGGACCAGCTTGTCGGCCTGCTCGTGGACCGCCTCGAGCACGTACGGGTTGGCGTGGCCCACGTTCAGCACGCCGATGCCCGCGAACATGTCGATGAAGGTGTTGCCGTCGACGTCCCGGACCGTCGCGCCCTTCCCCTCCTCGAAGGCGACGGGGATGTCCTCGGGGTAGGCGACCGCGCTGCTGTCGATCTCGCGCTGCTTCTCGAGCAGCCGCGTCGAGTTCGGCCCCGGCACGGTGTCTACGCCCGGTGCGTTCTCGTAGTGAAGTTCGTCGATATGTGGTCCGGTCGTCATACGAGAACGCATGGGAAATAGTCGTAAATAGTTTATCCACGGTTTCTACACACAGCGTACACAGAAACTGATTCCGTGGCCGGGTCGGTCTCGTCGCTCCGACGTCGCTCGGTCGTCGGGGTGGAAGCCGGTGAAAGCGAGAACGCGACGAACGAACGGGAACGCGGAGACGCGAGGGAGCGAACCGGGCCGCGACGGCGAGCCGGCGGACCGCCCGCCGGCCGTCGGGAATCTTCGTCAGTCCCGGAGCGCCTCGACCGGGCGTTCGTTGGCGGCCTTCCACGCCGGGTAGATGCCGCTGAGGACCGCCGCGCCGACGCCGAACGCGAAGCCGACGCCGATGTACCGGATGCCGCTCGCGGTGAACGCGAACGGGTCGCCAAGCAGCTGCTGGTTGATGAGCAGGCCGAGCGCGACGCTGAGGCCGGCGCCGATGACCGCGCCGATGACCCCGAGCAGCGTCGACTCGCCCAGCATCAGCCGGAGGATGTCGAACCGGCCGTAGCCGACCGCCCGGAGCACGCCGATCTCCTCGCGGCGCTCGATGACGCTCATCAGCTGGACGTTCAGGATGGAGATGCCCGCGACCAAAAGCGAGATGCCGCCCACGCCGAGCAGGAACAGGTTGATGGTCGACATCTGCTGGTTGAACTGCTGGATGCTCGACTGGAAGTCGATGATGTTGTAGCGCTCCTCCCGGCCGAAGCCGAGGCGCTCGCGCAGCATCATCGCGGTCGCGTTGGCCTCGGTGGGCGAATCGGTCCGGATGTGGACCTGCGTGTACCCGTCGCCGCTGAACGTGGACATCGGCACGAGGATGCCGTCGTCGATGGTCTGGAGCGCGCCCGTTCGGGGCTGGTCCTCCAGCACCGCTGCGATGCGGTAGGACCTGTTGTCGAGCCTGATGCTGTCGCCGACCCCGAGGTCGTAGTCCTCGGCGGTGGTCGCGCCGACCACCACCTGGTCGCGCCAGTTGTCGGGTATCGCCCCCTCCCGGGCCGAGACGTACTCCGTGGCGTCCTCGATGCCGTAGAGCGACACCGTCCCGGAGTCCCGGAGGTGGCGGAACCGGGCCTGGCGCTGCTTGACGCCGTAGGCCGCGTCGTCGGCGTCGAGGTTCGCCTTCACCTGCGAGACCTGCGTCGGGCTGAGCAGGCCGCCGGCGTCCTCGCCGGGCATGACGAGCACGGTGTTGCCGATGGACGCGCCCTGGAGGAAGGATAGCTTGAACGCCACGCCGAACACGCCCAGCGACGAGATGGCGACCACGCCGATGACGACGCCCAGCATCGCGAGCACCGACCGGGTCTTGGCCCGCGAGAGGTTCCGTCGGGCCAGCATCGCCAGCGGGAACCGCTCGAACAGCCAGTCCATCATGCGTCGGTCCCGCCGTTCATGTGAGCTCTCCGTCGACCAGTTCGACCGTCCGGTCGGCGAACTCGGTCACCTGCTCGTCGTGGGTGACCGCGACCACGGCGACGCCCTCGTCGGTGATGCGGCCGAACTCCGCCAGCACCTGCGAGCCGGTGTCCCGGTCCAAGTTCCCAGTCGGCTCGTCGGCCAGCAGGAGGTCGGGCTCGTTGATCAGCGACCGCGCGACCGCGACCCGCTGCTTCTGGCCGCCAGAGAGCTGGTTGGGCAGGTGGTCGAGCCGGTCGCCCAGCCCAACGCGCTCGAGCAGTTCGGTGGCCCGCCGGTCGGTCGCCTTGCGGTCGCCCTCCAACAGCCGGGGAACCTTGACGTTCTCGACGGCCGACAGCGTCGGGATGAGGTAGAAGTTCTGGAACACGAACCCGACGGTCCGCTTGCGGAGCCGGGTCCGCTCGGCGATGGAGAGGTCGCTGATCGAGGTCCCCTCGACCGTGACGGTGCCCTCGGTCGGGGTGTCGAGCAGCCCGAGCTGGTTCAGCAGCGTCGACTTGCCGCTCCCGCTCGGGCCGACGATGGCGACGAACTCGCCGGCGTGGACCGCGAGGTCGATGCCCTTCAGCGCCCGGAGCACGCCCTCGCCCGAGTCGTACTCCTTGACCAGGTTGCGCGCCCGGATGACCGCCTCGCCGTCGGCGCCGCCGGGCTCGGCGTCGGGGGCCGCATGTTCGTCGCCGGCCTCGGCATCGAGGGTCGCGGATTCGTCGCCGGGCTCGGTATCGGGAGTCGCGGATTCGCCGCCGGGTTCGCCGTCGGCGGCGGTGGGCCCGTCACCCGCCTCGGCGTCGGCGCGCACGGACCCGTCGTCGGCCATCGCTGACCCGTCGTCAGTCACCGCGGAACCACCTCCAGCCGCCCGCGAGCGCGATCACGGCGACCAGGCCGACGCCGAGCAGCGCCAGCGGCGGGCCGGAGCTCGACTTCGCCGGCTGCTGCTGGTCGGTCTGGGGCACGTCGTACTCGACCGGGACGGTCCGGACCCGCCGCACGCCGTCGACGATGTACGAGACCCGGAGCGGAATCGTCACCGTCGAGGCGTTCGCGTCGAGCCGGGCCTGGACCTTGAACGAGCTGAAGTCGCTGGTGGGAATCTCGCCGACGAAGTACTCGGCGGTCGACTGGCCCGGGCTCACGTCGCCGTTCGACTCGACGCCGACGACCGCGCTCAGCACGTCGGTCGTGCCGACGTTGCTCGCGCTCCCGGTCACCTGGAGGGTCCGGCCCTGCCGGGTGACCGAGACGCCGGTGAGGTTGACCGAACCGGGGTTCGACAGCTCGGTGAACGTCGGCGTCAGCGTCCGACTGACCGACCGGTGGGTCCCGTTGGCGGTGGTGTACGACAGTGCGGCGGTCAGGTTCGCGGTCCCGACGGTGTCGCCGGTCACGTCGAAGGCGAACGTCTCGGACGTCGTCGCCGCGAGCTGGGCGAGGCTCCGTCGGTTGTCCTTGACCGTCACCCCGTCGCCGGTGAGCCGGAGCTCGACGTTCCTGATGCGCTCGTCGATGCCGTTGGTCAGCGAGACGTTGAGCGTCGTCTGGCCGCCCGAGACGGTCGGCTCGGTCGCGACGGCCATCACCGGATGGGGGTCGTACACCGAGACGTCCACCGGATGGACGACCTGGTAGTCGTTCCCGTTCTCGTTCTTGAACTTGACGTGGACGTAGAGGGTGTGCTCGCCAACCTGGTCGAGCTCCATCGACTGGTTGTTCCGGAGGTGGCCGCCCGACCAGAGCCGCCTGTCGGGCTCGTCGGCGACGACCTTCTCGCCGCCGCGGGACTCGCGGACCGTGACGCCCTCGACGAACACGCTGCCGTCGCCCGCGGCGACGTTCTCCACGTGGGTCGTCAGGGTGAAGTTCGACCCCGCTTCGGGCTGGGTCTCGTTGAGTTCGGTCCGGACCGACACCAGCGTCGGGACCGACGCCGCGCGCACGGCCGACCCGTCGACGGCGACTGCGTCGTCGGACAGGTCGACGCTCGCGGCGTCGGCCGTCGGGGCGGCGCCGACCGTCGCGGGGACGACGCCGGCGCTCGCGGCCGAGAGGACGACGAGTAGACAGCCGAGCAGTCGGGCCCCGCTCATCGAGAGGGCCTCCGGTCGGTCGTCAGACCGTAGTGCGCGCGGGAGGGTTCGCCTGCCGTGGGAGACTGGGCCGCAGCGGAGGATTCGAAGCGGTCGCCGACGACCGTGACCGGGCGCGAGGCTCGCCGGCCGGTTTCGGCACCGCTCCGTTCTTCGTCGATTAAAGACATGTGTCTCGAATTTCACTCTCGGTGCTACAGTTAAGAATCTTAGGATTTCGGGGTGATCGCCGCCCGTGGTCCGTCGAACGGTCGAAAACGGCCGCCCCCACGATACCGATACTCGATACGTTCCGAACGCCGACCCCGCGCTACTCGGCCTCGACCGGCAGGTCGTACTCCCGGGCGCGTCGCCGGATCGCCTCGGCGTCGCCGGTCCGCAGTTCCCCGTCCTCGTACACCGCCTCGCCGTCGACCATCGTGAACGCGACGTCGTCGCCGTGCGCCGAGAAGACCAGGTGCGAGAACACGTCGTGGAGGGGCACGGCCCGGGTCACGTCGGTCGTCAGGCCGACGATGTCGGCCTTCCACCCCTCGCGGAGCCGGCCGACGTTCTCGAAGCCGGCCGCCCTCGCGCCGTTCTCGGTGGCCATCCGGAAGACGAGTTCGGCCGGTGCGGTCGTCGGGTCGAGGTGCTCGACCTTCTGGAGCAGGCTGGCCTGGCGCATCTCGGTGAAGGGGTCGAGGGTGTTGTTGCAGGGCGGACCGTCGTTGCCCAGCGCGACGTTGATGCCCCGGTCGAGGTAGTCGGTTATCGGTGCGATGCCCGAGGCGAGCTTCATGTTCGAGGACGGGCAGTAGGTGACGTGGGTGCCGGTCTCGGCCAGCACCTCGCGCTCCGACTCGTCGGTCCAGATGCAGTGGGCCAGCACCACGTCCTCGCCGGTCAGCCCCACCTCGTCGAGCCAGTGGATGTTCCGCCGGCCGGTCCGGTCCTCGACGGTCTCGACCTCGTCGCGGTTCTCGCTGGCGTGAGTGTGGATGCGGACGCCGTCGTAGGCGTCGGCGAGCTCGCGCGCCCCGCGCAGGCATTCCTCGGTGCAACTCACCGCGAACCGGGGCGTGACCGCATACTGGATGCGCCCGCCGTGCGTGTCGTGGTGCTTCTGTATCAGGCGCTCGGTCTCGTCGAGGCCCTCCCGGGTGCCTTCCAGCAGGCCGTCGGGCGACTCGGTGTCCATCAGCACCTTCCCCATCCGGGCCCGGATGCCCAGGTCGCCCGCGGCCTCGAACGCCTCGTCGGCGTGGCGGACCGACAGGTGGTCGATGGCGGTCGTCACGCCGGATTCGAGCAGTTCGAGGTAGCCCAGTTCGGCCGCGATGCGCATCCCCTCGGCGTCGAGGCCGGCCTCCATCGGCAGCACGTAGTCGAACAGCCAGTCCAGCAGCGCCGTGTCGTCGGCGATGCCCCGGCCGAGCGACTGGACCGAGTGGACGTGGCCGCCCACCGCGCCCGGCGCGAGCAGGTCGTACTCCCGGCGCTCGCGGTCGGGGTAGGTCTCGACCAGTTCCTCGCGTTCGCCGACCGCGACGATCTCGTCGCCCTCGACGACGACCGCGCCGTCCTCGACGACCGTGTCGGCGTCGGCGACGACCGTTCCCTGAAGTAACATCCCGGCCGGACTATGGGGGAGCCCGGAAAATACCCATCGATTCGCAACCGTCTCCGTCGTGGTTACCGGCGCATCTCCGGCTTCTCCGGGGGTCTCAGCTGTCGTCCTCGGCCTCGTTCTCGTCGGCCAGCGACTGCACCGCGGGGTCCAGACGCTCGAACCGCTCCCGCCGACGGTCGTCGTTCGAGTCGGCGATGCGGATTTGGGGGCGCTCGTCGACCTCGAACACCTCGTCCTCGTCGATGCCGGCCTCCGCGACCGCGTCCTCGACCTTCCCCCTGTCGAAGCTCTTGACCGCCTCGGGGTCGACGCCGGCGTCGTCGAGCGCGTCGCGGACCGTCGCCTCGTCTTCGAGGCTCCGGTACTCGTAGGTCCGCCGCCGGACGCTGCCCAGTTCGGCGGTTATCTCGCAGTCCTCCCGGAGGTCCTCGAGCATGGCGTCGCGGACCTCCTTGCGGGCGGCGTCGGCCGAGTTCTTCAGGTCGGCCAAAAGCGAGTAGAGGTCGGCCAGCTGGGCGGTTCCGAGGTCGTCGAGCGACGAGAGGTCGTACTCGTCGGCGAGTTCGAGCAGGACCAGCGCCTCGCGCTCGAACCCGAACTCGAAGTCGTCGTCCCCGTCCCCGCGCTCGTCGGGGTTCGCGGCGGATCCGGGGCTGTCGACGGAGTCACCATCGCTACCGTCGCGCTGGCGGCGCTTCTCGGTCTCCACGAAGTCCCGGGCGCCCTCGTAGGCCAGCCGGTCCCACGAGTGGCCGTCGCCGTCGGTCCGGCCGACGTGGGCGGCGACCGAGCGGACCGCGTCGCGGTACGCGCAGTCGCTCACGGGGCACTCCACCGGGTCGTAGTCGGTCGCGTCACTCATCGACCGTGCGTTGGGACGCGAGGCGGGATAATCCTTCGTCGCGCGCCGTCGCCCGCGGGAGCGTTGCGGGACGCTCGAGACCGAACCAGCCACAATCGCTATAGTCCAATAGTCCCCGTGTGATGACATGGGTGACCGACCTACCCTGCCCGTGCCGACGACCGCGTGGCCCCGCGTGTTCCTGACCGGCACGGCGCTCAGCATCGGACTCGTGGCGAGCATTCGGGGAGCGTCTTCGGGGCTCTCGCGGTCCTCGGAACTGCTGACTGCCGTCCTCGTCGTCGGTCTCTACACGGCTCTCAGCGTGTTCTACTACGCGACCGCGAGCCGCGAGCCTCCTCGCGTCCGCCCGACGGACGAGCTCTGAGACGTCGGTTGACCGTCTCGTCCGCCGCGGACCCGCCGCTCGTTTCGCGCTCGCTCGCGCTCAGTCCGCGGTCGCCGGCCGCCGGAGCTCGTAGGTCACGCCGGTCAGCTCCTCGGAGACCTCCCAGAGCTGCTCGGCCCGGTGGCGGTCGTAGGAGGCGTCGCTCGACTGCTGGACCGCGGGCTCGCCGCGCATGTTCATGAACCCGCCGGGGCCGACGTACTCCCCGCCCTCGACGCTCGGGGCGGTGGCGGCGTACAGCATCGGCAGCGCGCCCCGCTCGGCCGACTGGGCGAGCACGGCGTTCGCGGCCTTCATCGCCCAGAGCCGGAGCGTCGACCCCCGCATCTCGGGGCCGCGGCGCTGGAGGTCGGTGGCGGCGTAGCCCGGGTGGCACGCCGCGCTGACGACGTCGGCGTTCGCGTCGTCGAGCCGGCGCTGGAGCTCGTAGGCGAACAGCACGTTCGCCAGCTTGCTCTGGGCGTAGGCGTCCCACTCGTCGTACGATTCCTCGTGCTGGAGGTCCTCGAAGTCGATGTCGCCGCTCTCGTGGACGCCGCTGCTCTGGGTCACGACCCGGGTCTCGCCGGCCGTCCCGCCCAGCCGGTCGAGCAGCAGGCCGGTCAGCGCGAAGTGACCGAGGTGGTTGACGCCGAACTGCATCTCGAAGCCGTCGGCGGTCTCCCGACGGGGGATGGCCATCACGCCCGCGTTGTTGCAGAGGACGTGGAGCTCGTCGTGGGCGTCCCGGAACCCGTCGACGAACGACCGGACCGACGAGAGGTCCGCGAGGTCGAGGTGGGCGACTTCGAGCGACCCGCGGTGGGCGCCCCCGTTGTCCTCGGTCCGGATGCGCCGCTTCGCGTCCTCGCCCCGGTCCTCGCTCCGACAGGCCATGACGACGTGGGCGCCCCGCCGGGCGAACGCGCGGGTCGCCTCGTAACCGAGGCCGCTGTTCGCGCCCGTGACGACCACGGTCCGGTCGTCCATCTCGGGCATCTGGTCTGCGGTCCAGTCGCCGCGGCGGTGTCCAGCCATGCACCGGCGTACGGGGGCGAGACACTGAAACCCATCGCCGCCGGCGTGACGCGCCGGCACCGCTCCCGTCGTTCGATCGCTCCTCGCTGCCCGACTACGACTCCGTTTCCGTCGTTCACCCGTCATCCTGACCGCCTCTCCGCCTCCGCCCCTCCGGCGGCGCCTACCCGTCGCCCCGCGCCACCACGAAGCCGCGGCACTTCGGGCACACCACGACCGACCGCTCCTCGAACGTCGCGCCGCAGAGCGTGCAGACGTACTCCCCGTTCTCCCGCGGTCGCCGTCGCTTCGCGAGCCGACTGATGATTCTCACGGTGGAACGACGCGACCGACGGAGAAAGGGATTTTCGACCCCGGCTGACCTGTCAGCCGGCTGGCCGCTCCCGGACGGAGGCGACCATTGTTCCGAACCGCGGATTTTTGCCCGCCGAGGACCACCCTCAGACCGATGAGCGAAGAGTCGGGCGAGGAGGGACCGCCGACCGACCGCGAGTCGCCGGTCGGCCAGCCGGTCGTCCGCGGCGACGAGACCGTCACCGGGCGCGACGCCGAGCGGGCCAAGGCGTTCGACCCGTCGGACCCCGAGAGCCTCGCGGCGGCGGCCGAGACCGTCGCCAGGTTCGCCGAGAACACCGCCGGCGGCGAGGACAACGTGTACATGCTCCGGGGCGCGGCCGCCTGCGCCGCGCTGGTCCGCGGCGAGGGCTCGTACAAGGCCGCGGCCGAGCGCGCCGGCGGCGAGGTGACCGTCGCGTTCATCCGGAAGTGGGCCCGGGTCCACGACCTGCCCCAGTCCATCCGGCGGTACGTCGCCATGGGCCACGTCGCGCCGACCGCGGCCAAGCACATCGCCCGGGTCGGCGGCGAGGACCGGTTCCGGCTGGCGTGGGCCGTGCTCGACGGCGACCTGACGGTCCGGGAGGTCCGGTCGGTCGCCAGCGCGGTCAACGGCGGCACCCCGGTCGAGGAGGCGCTGGCCGACCACGGCGTCACGCCGGGCGAACTCACGCTGCGGCTGCCGGCCGACACCTACCGGGAGCTCCGCCGGACCGCGGCGATGGAGGGCAAGGACCCCGACGAGGTCGTCGCCGAGGCGCTCGACGAGCACCTGCCGTGAGCAGCGACGGGACCTATTCTGCGCGCAGGAACTCTGCCGCGGCGTCCGCGAGTACCTGTCCCGCGGTCAGCACCGCCGACCACCCCACCGTCTCGTCGGGGAAGTGGGCCTGCTCGATGCTCCCCGGCCCGAACATCACCGTCGGGACGCCGGCCTCGATGTACCACCGGGCGTCGGCGCCGTAGGTCGCGCCCCGGGGCTCGGCGTCGTCGAGGTCGTTGGCCGCCATCGCGCGCTGGACCGCCCCGACGACCGGCTCGTCGGGGTCGATTTCGGAGGGCTCGAACTGCACGGAGAAGCGCTCGAACTCCGGCGGATGGTCGGCCAGCCAGTCGTCCGCGGCGACGAGTCCGGCGAGGCGTTCCTCGAAGGCCGCCTCGACCTCGGCGACGGTCTCGCCCGGCGCGACACCGATGCGGAGCTCCGCGGCGAGTTCTGCCGGCACCGACGACGCCCAGTCGCCGGCCTCGACCCGGCCGACCACCACGGGCCACGGCACCGGGAACGCCTCGTAGAGGGGATGGGCGACGGTCTCGCAGCGCTCGGCTTCGAGGTCCCGGAAAGTCCGACGGATCTCCTCGAAGTACGGGAGGACGTCCACCCCGCGCCATCGGGTCGCGGCGTGGGCCGACCGGCCCTCGATGCGGAGGCGCTTCATCAGGCTCCCCTCGGAGGCGACGACTGGCCGGAGGTCGGTCGGCTCGGCGATGATCGCGGCGTCGCGCTCGAACGGGTAGGGGTTCGAGAGCGCGGCCGCCGCGGCGCCGATACCGCCCTCCTCCTCGCCGGCGACGCTCTCGACGACGAGGCGGCCGTCGAGGTCGACGGGTGCCGATTCCGCGAGGTGCTTCGCCGCGAAGACGCAGGCCGCGAGGCCGCACTTCATGTCGGCGGCGCCGCGGGCGGTGAGGGTCTCGGTGCCGTCCGCTCCCTCCTCGTCGCGCCAGGTCGGCTCGAAGGGGTCGCTCGACCACGACTCGCCGGCGGCCGGGACCACGTCGACGTGGCCGTTCAGCACCAGCGTCGGCCCGGCGTCGGGGTTCCCGAATTCGAGGACGCCGCCGACGCTGGGCCGGCCCTCGACCGGAATCGCGTCGGTGTCGTCGGGGAACGACGGGTGGGCGGCCAGTTCGGCGGCGTCGGCGGTCCACTCGTAGGTCTCGAAGCCCAGGTCGTCGAGTTTCTCTCGGACGAATGCCTGGGCGGGGGCCTCGTTCCCGCCGGTGGTGTCGTATCGGAGGAGCGTCGCGGCGAACTCCCGGAGGTCGGGGCCGCGCTCGCTGGCGAAGTCGTCCATAGTCGTGTCGAGTGAGGAGGCTGGGGGTAAAGGTTCCGACGCGCGTCTGTAGACTCGTTTCCTACCTCCAGCTACGAATGGAAGCGACCTCCCTGTGAATGGTAAATGTTTAACCCTACCGGACGCAAGACCGGTTGAGGGCTGGTAGCTCAGTTAGGCAGAGCGTCTGGCTTTTAACCAGACGGTCAGGGGTTCAAATCCCTTCCAGCCCGTTTCTGTGACGACCGAGGATGAGGGTACTAGTGTTCTAACAGCCTCTCTGAACTATCAGCACCGCTAGCTACTGCCGTCACCTGTGTACAGCACCGCACAGCCCCGCACCGCGACAGCCTCACCCCTCCCCAGCCTCCTCCTTCGCTTCGCTCAGTCGTTCCTCGCGCGATTCGGCGCGGCCACTGACGGGCCGCCGGCAGACAATCGTGTCTGCCGGGCTGTTGCGAATCGGAGATTCGCCACATCCCGAAAATCTCCGATTTTCGGAGACGTCCGTTCGCTTCGCTCACGACGACCGCGCCAGCGCGCGCCAGTTCCCAAGTTGGAATCCCGCGAGAACGAACCTCGATTTCCCGTCTGTCGATACACTCCGAAAGCGAACGCCTCGCTCAGACGTCCTCGAAGTCGCTGTTCACCTCGCCGTCGCGGTCGAGGTCGATGATGGCGTCGAACAGCCCCATGAACTTCTCGACGTGCTCCTCGTCGTGGACGCCCTTCGAGAGGTGGAAGAGGCCGACCGCGTCGTGTTCGCGCAGCAGGCCCAGAATCTGGCGGATCGCGTCGCGGACCCGCGACTCGTCGGCGTAGTAGGCCATCTCGGTGATGGAGTCGAGGCTGATGCGGCGCTTGCCCTCCGTGTTCTCCAGGAACCGCCGGGTGACCTCCAGCACGCCCTCGAGGTCGTCGGGCGAGGAGACGTAGTGGACGTTGTCGGTGCTCCGGCGGGAGTAGCCCCGCTCGATGCTCAGCGTGTCGAGGATCTCGGCCTTGCTCTCGTCGACGTCGTAGTGGTCGAGCTTCTGCTTGACCTCCCGGGCGGTGGTTCGGGTCGAGATGACGAGGAAGCGGTCTGTGTCGGTCTTGAGGAAGTCGGTGTCGATGCGGTCGGTCTCGCCGGTGCTCGGATGCAGGAGGAGGACGCCAGTGCCACCGGGAATCGCGTCGGGCGTGTTCTCGATGGCGAGTCGATAATCCATACCATCTGGTATTACGTGGCGGCGACTTAAGACTGCGGGTCAGGCGGTCGCGTCCGGACGCCGCACCCGGGTCCGCCGGCGAAGGGTCGACTCAGAACACGCTGTCGGCGGTGGCCGCGCCGACCACGCTGAACACCGCGCCGACGCTGATGGCCCGGAGGGTGACGGTCACGGTCTCCATCGACGCCTCGCCGGCGACGAACGTGTCGCCGAGGAACGTGCCGGGCGCGCCGAACGCCACCGCGAGTATCGCCACCGACCCGAACGAGACCAGCATCAGCGAGACGAATCGCGAGGGGACGCCGGCCACCTCGGCCTCCCGGTCGGGGTCGCGGTCGTCGTCGGCCTTGTAGAGCGCCCCGTACCCGATGAGAAAGACGATGAGCACCGTGGCGACCGTCTGGAACCACGTCATGTCCCGGGCCAGACTCCACACCTCCTCGGTGACGACGAACGGCCCCGCCAGCAGGAAGCCGCCGACGATCTGCTGGGCGGAGTCCGCCAGCGCGAAGCGCTTCTTCGATCCGACCATACGCGACCTGATACACCGTGCCGTTAAAAGGCTCCTGCCTGACCCGGGTCCAGCCGGACCCCGACTCACACCGCCCAGCCCTCCATCTCCGACCCGTTCCGAACCCGTTTTGTCGGTGGCACGTCTTCCTTCCGGCATGAGCGTCCGCGAGGAGTTCGACGAGTGGGCGGCCGACGGCCGCGACAGGGGAATGGAGGACCGCCACTGGCACACCGGGAAGTACGTGCTGGCCCGGATGCCGGTCGAGGCGGGCGACACCGTGCTGGACCTGGGGACCGGCAGCGGCTACGCGGTCCGGGCGCTCCGGGACACCCAGCGCGCCGGCCGGGCCTACGGCCTCGACGGCTCTCCCGAGATGGCGCGCAACGCCCGGGGGTACTCCGACGACCCGCAGGTCGGCTTCCTCGTCGGCGACTTCGACCACCTGCCGTTCGCCGACGACAGCGTCGACCACGTCTTCACGATGGAGGCATTCTACTACGCGAACGACCCTCACGAGACCCTGGCGGAGGTCGCCCGCGTCCTCCGGCCCGGCGGCACGTTCTACTGCGGCGTGAACTACTACGAGGAGAACGTCTACTCTCACGAGTGGCAGGAGTTCATCGACGTGGAGATGACCCGCTGGTCGGCCGCCGAGTACCGCGAGGCGTTCCGCGAGGCGGGCCTGCACGTCGCCGAGCAGGACAACGTCCCCGACCGCGACACCGAGATCCCCGACGAGAGCGCGTTCCCGACCGACGACTGGGAGAGCCGGGAGGCGATGGTCGAGCGCTACCGGGAGCTCGGGACGCTGCTGACGGTCGGCGTCGCGCCCTGAGCCGCGGTCGCCGGTCCGGCTCCCGACGCGCCCCATCGCGGCGAACATGCGCGTCGCGTAGCTCCGAACATATTCGTCCGGGCCGCGCTCTCCCCTTCGCTTGCAGGCGAAATACCTATTTCACCGCGTCGCCAGGCCCAGAGTAATGGGTCACTGGTCGCGTCTCGTCTCGACGCTCGGTGGGGACCGCGTCGTCGCCGGGTGGGGTGGACTGTACGTTCTTCTCGCTACCGCGCGAGCCGGCTTCATCGTCGCCACGGGTCGGCCGATAGTCGCCGCTATCGTCGACTTCGTGCTGGTCGCCGGTCCGGGAGCCGTCATGCTGTACGGGGGACTCCGACTCTCCCGGTCGGACCTCGATCCGGAGACCTACCCCCGGGTCGTGGCCTGGTGTCTCGCCGGCTTCGTCGTGACTCTCGGCATCATCGAACTGCTCAATCTCGAACCCGGCGTCACCATCGCCTACCCGCGATGGTCGTTCACGCTGGGCGCGGCCGTCGGGACCGCGGCCGGCTTCGGTATCGGC
The DNA here is from genome assembly GCF_003369835.1 of Halorussus rarus. NCBI lineage: Archaea > Methanobacteriati > Methanobacteriota > Halobacteria > Halobacteriales > Haladaptataceae > Halorussus > Halorussus rarus. Next base: position 326,068 of record NZ_QPMJ01000003.1, read on the forward strand.
GTGAACGACGCCCGCGCGGTCACCCGGGCGAAGGAGATAGAGCGCCGTAACCGGGAACTGGAGCGCCAGAACGGTCGACTAGAGAGCTTCGCCCGGATGGTCGCCCACGAGCTCCGGAGCCCGTTGACCGTCGCGAAGATCTACCTCGACGGGGCCGCGAAGGGCGACGCCGACGCGGCGGCGCAGGTCGAGAGCGCCCTGGACCGCATCGAGGAGATGATCGAGGTCGTGCTGGTCACCGCCCGGGGCAGCGACGCCAACATCGACGCCGACCCCGTGTCGGTCGCCGACGTCGCGGCCGAAGCGTGGGCGCCCCTCGACTTCCCCCGCGCCGACCTCGTCGTCGAGACCGACCGGACGGTTCTGGCCGACCCGATTCACGTCCGCCACCTGCTGGAGAACCTGTTCCGCAATTCGGTGGAGCACGGCTCGACGAGCCACCGTCCGCGCGACGGTGACGTCGACGCGTCCGACGCGGGCGTGACGGTCCGCGTCGGCTCGCTGCCCGGCGGATTCTACGTCCAGGACGACGGTCCCGGCATCCCCGAAGACGAGCGCGACGCCGTGTTCGAGGCCGGCCACACCACCGACGACGACGGGATCGGCCTGGGACTCACCTTCGTCTCGCAGCTCGTCGACGCGTACGGCTGGGACTGTGACATCACCGAGGGCGAGTCCGGCGGGGCGCGCTTCGAGTTCACGAACGTCGACACGGTTTCGGCCGAGCGGCCGAAGACGCACTGACGCCGGTCGGTCTCCCGACGATTGCTGCCGCGGGGCGGACCCGCTCGCTCCGCTTCCTCACTTTCGGATTCTACTCCTCGGCCTGTCGCGCAAAGGTGTAGAACTCGTCGTTCGGGCGCATGTCCGCCATCGCGGCCATCCGGTTGCTCAGGTTGAAGAACGCGGTCACGCTGCCGACGTCCCAGATCTCCTCGTCGGTGAGGCCGACCTCGCGGAGCGCGCCCAAGTCGGCCCCGGTCACGCGAGCCGGCTCCTCCGTGAGCTTCACCGCGAAGTCGAGCATCGCTCGCCGGCGCTCCGAGAGGTCGGCCGCGCGGTGGTTGGTCGCGAGCTGGTCGGCCAGCTTGGGGCGCTCGCTGTAGAACCGACAGAGCGCGCCGTGGGCGACCACGCAGTAGAGGCAGTCGTTCGCACCGCTGACCGCGACGACGATCATCTCGACCTCCTCGCGGTCGAGCGGCGTGTCCTCGACCAGCGCGTCGTGGTACCGGAAGAACGGCCGGAAGTGGCTCGGCTTGTAGCCGAACGCCCGGAAGACGTTGGGCGCGAAGCCGGCGCGCTCGGTCTCCTCCTCGATGCGCTCCCGGAGGTCGTCGGGCAGGTCCTCGGCGTCCGGGACCGGGAACTCGGTCATCGGTTCCTCGGGCATGCGACCCCCTTCGTCAGGTTCGCCCTTGAGTCTTGACGCGGGACGGCGTCGGCGACTCGCTCGCGGCGCTCAGATCCCCCGGACCGTCTCGATGACGCCCGTGCTCTCGAGGGTCATCCACGCGAGGAACACGGCGTAGAGGCCGAGCAGGGCGTACGCCTCGCCGTCGGTGAGTTCGAGGTGGGTGCGGGTGACGACGACGAACACGAGCGTCGCGAACGCGAGGAATCCCATCATCGGGATGGCCGCGAGGAAGTTGACGGTGGCGGACCCGCCGAGGAGGACGCCGACCGGGATGGCGACAAGGAGGTTGAACGTGTTGCTCCCGAGAACGTTCGTGAGGCTGGTGATGCTCTCGTCGTTCTTCGCGGCGTTGATGCTGACGAACGCGTCCGGGAGGCTCGTCGCGGCCGCGATGACCGTCAGCCCCCACAGGAAGCTCGGCGTGTCGAAGATCTCGCCGAAGCCGAGCGCGGCCCGGACGATGCCCTCGACGCCGACGGCGATGAGGACGAGCGAGACCGCGAGCACCGCCCACTCGCGGCCCGGGTCGACGTCGACGTCATCGGTCGGCACGTGGTCCCGGGTGTCTTGGTACTGGAGGAAGACGTAGACGCCGTAGGTGGCCAGGGGCATGACGACGAGCGCGGGGGTGAGAATCGCCGCCGAGTTCGTCCCGCCGGGGACGTAGGTCGCCCCGAGCGCGAACGTGATGAACAGCACGAGGACGCTGATGATGTAGAACTGGGCGTCCTTGTGGACGATGTCCCGGGTCGCCTCGAGCCGCTCGGCGGCGAGCGCGGAGAGTGCCGGGATGACGAGCAGGTTGAAGATGGCGCTCCCGACGATCGCCCCGACGCCGAGGCCGAACTCGCCGTGGACCAGCGTGCTGATGACGACCGAGCTGAGTTCGGGAAAGCTCGACCCGATGGCGATGACGACGGCCCCGTGGACCGCGACCGGCAGCCCGTAGTGCTTGCTGAGCCGCTCGGCGGAGCGTTCGAGGAGCTCGCTACCCTTCCAGATGACGCCGGTCGCCCCGACCGCCAGCAGGAGATACAAGATGACGGGACTCATCGTGCGGACAGTAGAAAACCCTCGCTGAAGATACTGGCGGACGCCCGTCGAACGAGGTCGTCCCCAGCGTCCTGCTCTTTGGACTGTCGCGCGCGGCTTCGCTACGCCTTCTCGCCCGCCCGGATCTCCGCGTCCAGCCAGTTCTCCTCGGGCGGGAGCGGGCAGGCGAACGTCTCGCTGTACGCGCAGAACGGCGAGTACGCGAGGTTGAAGTCCAGGACCATCTCCGAGGCGTCGTCGAGACCGCCCTCGGTCTCGAACTCCATGTACCGGCCGCCGTCGTAGGTCTGCTGGCCGGTCGTCTTGTCGCGGAACGGGACGAACAGGCCGTCCTCGTCGGCCTCCTGGCGGTAGCCCGCGAGCTCGTCCGCCTCGCCGTCGAGCTCGAAGTGGAGCGTGGCGACCCGGAGGTACCGCTGGGGCGGGCCGGCGCTGACCTCCAGTTCCACGGGGTCGGGCTGCTCGTGGACCTCCACGGTCGCGGTCACCCGGTAGTCGGGGGCGGGGTCGAAGTAGTCGAGGCCGTCGAACGTCTCGCGCTCCTCGGGCGGAATCGGCGACTGGGGGTGCTCGGCGAAAAAGTCGTCCTTCTCGGTTCGGTGTGATTCGAGTTCTTCTCGCCACGCCTCGGCGTCGAACTCCTCGGTCGCGGTGTCGCTCATGGGCGGTCGTAGTCGGTCGCGCCGGGTAACGCTTCTCATCGCTTCGGAAGCTGGGCAAACAGCGTTCGGGTAGACTCAAAGGGGCCGGGCGGGGGCTTTCGACACCAACGTATTCCTGTTCGACGACCCTGCTGAACGCCTTGTCGAATACTGCAGTGCTAGCTACTGCCGTCACCTGTGAGTACCGCACCGCAACCGCGGACCTCACGCCTCCCCAACCGCCTGCGCTTCTCGGTCGTTACGCTCCCTCCGATGCTCGTCCCTCGCGCGTTCGGCGCGACACGCGGTCGCGCCAGCACGCGCCGACTGCAGTTCCAATCCGAAATGCGGCATCCTCTGATTCCCGACGAGAACGCGGGCCTTTTCCCCTCGCCTTGCCTACCGTGGGTATGAGCAAACGAGAGCAGTTCCTCGCGGGCGAGCGCCCCGAGGACGTGGCGCTGTTCCTCTCGGACTCGTTCGTCGAGGGCGAGGGCGACGGCCTGGCGAAGCACGGCGAGCAGGTCGAAGACGGCGTGGTGCTGGTGGTCGAGGGCGACCAGGGCCGGAGCGTGTTCAAGACCGCGACCGGGATGGACGCGATGGGGTTCGCCAAGCGGGCGATGGGCACCGAGGGCGACATCGCCCGTGACCTCTCGGGCGGGGACTGTCCCGACTGCGACGGGGCGGCCGAGTTCGTCTTCGCCTTCGCCGAGGAGCAGAACGAGGAGGTCGGCGACCTCTACGCCGAGGGCGACGTGGTCCACGCCTACGCCTACTGCGACTGCGGGACCGCCTACTCGGACAAGTGGGTCGCCGACGAAACGGAGTAGTTCGCGGAGCCAGTACGAGTGCGAACCGTTGAATCGAGGCCGCTATGTCTTCTTCGAAAGCCCCCGGCCGGTCGCGGTCGCTGCGGGACATATCCTCGGCTCGCTCCGCTCGCCTCGGATAGTGGTCCCGAAGACGACCACGTCCTTCGGACGCGACCGGCCGGCCCCTTTCAGTCCACCCGGACCGAGGCTCGCGGACTCGGGCACTCCCGGGGTGAATGCTGCACCGAGCGCGCCTTTTGATTGTCACCCAGGGACGGCCGCGTCCTGGCCGAGATGCCGCTCCACGAGTTCGAGGCCGGCGACGTCTCCTACGAGTTCCGGAAGCCGCGGTAGTCGTCTCTACGCTCGAAATCGACGCCACCGCGGCCGGTCGCGCGGCGGCGTCGTAAACGGTTTCGTCCCGGAGTCCATCGGTCGAGGCGATGAGCGACCACGGCCCGGGAGCGAGTTCGTCGGACTCCGACGCGGACCGCCCCGACCGCGACGCTCGCCCAGTCCCGCCCGCCCTCGACGCGGTGGCGGTCGGCAGCGCGGTCGAGGACCGCGTCTACGCGCTGACCAACCTCCCGGAACCCGACGGCGGCGCGTTCGTGCGCGACGAGACCACCGCGGTCGGCGGCGTCGCCGCGAACGTCGCGGCCGCGCTGACCCGTCTCGGCCGCGAGACCGGCGTCGTCTCCCGGGTAGGCCACGACGAGGCGGCCGACCGGATTCTGGCCGACCTCCGCGAGCGCGACGTCGACGCCCGGCGCGTCAGGCGCGGCGAGACCGACGAACGGACCTCCTACTCGCTGATCCTCAGGGACCCCGAGGGCGAGCGCATGATCGTCGCCGGCGGCGAGAGCGTGCCGAACCTCCGACTGGCCGACGACGACCGCGCGTACGTCCGGCGCGCCGACCTCGCATTCACGAGCGCGTACGCGCCCGACCCCGTGGTCGCCGACCTGGTGGACGCGGCGAACGAACGAGACGACGACTTCCCGCCGCTGGTCTTCGACCTCGCGGGTCCGCTCTCGGAACTCGAGGACCGCGCGACTCGCCCCGAGACGCTCGACGCGCTCCTGCCGGTCTGCGACTGCTTCGTCGCCAACGAAGTGTCGGCCCGGTCGTACCTCGGCGAGGACCCCCGGGAAGCTATCGACATCCTCCGCGAGCGCGGCGCCCGGCGGGCAGCGGTCACCCACGGGACCGACGGCGCGCACCTGCTCACCAAGGGCGGCGACGTTGTCGAAATCCCGGCGTTCGAGGTCGAGACCGTCGACACTACCGGCGCCGGCGACGCCTTCACCGCGGGGCTGATCCACGCGTGGCTGCTCGGCGAGGAGTCACCCGAGGTTGCGGGCCGATTCGCGGCGGCGACCGCGGCGCTGAACTGCACCGCGGCGAACGCGCGGGGCGGACTGCCGACCGAGAGGGAGGTCCTGGAACTCCTCGATTCCCGGTAGCCCGCTCAGCGCGCCTCGTCGGCGGCCGCGACCAGTCGCTCGACGCGCTCCTCCGAGACGCGGTTCGTGGTCTCGCCGCCGTCCTTGAGTGCGGTGCCGACGACGACGCCGTCGGCGACCCCGAGCAGGTCGGCGACGTTCTCGGTCGTGGTACCGCTTCCGACGAAGATGGGAGCGTCGAGGTCGGCTTCGTCGCGGGCCGCGGCGACCGCTTCGAGGTGGTCGCCCGCGACCTCGTGGCCGGTGCCGGCGCCCGAGACGACGACCCCGTCGGCGAGACCGCGCTCGACCGGTTCGGCGACCGCCTCGGCGTCGAGCGGTCGGTCGGCCAGCGCCGCGGAGTGCTTCACCTCGAGGTCTGCGAAGATGCCGACGTCGGCACCGAGTTCCTCGCGCAGGCGGACCGTCTCGTGGGCCTGTCCCTCGACGACACCTTGGTCGGTCACGCGCGCGCCCACGTGAACGTTCACGCGAACGAACGCGGCCTCGACCGCGGCCGCGACCGAAATTGCGGCCGCGGCGTCGTTCCGGAGGACGTTGATTCCCATCGGGAGGTCGACCTCTCTCCGGATGTCGGTGGCGACGCGGGTCATCGACGCCACCACGTGCTCGGGCACCTCGTCGGGGTAGAACGGCGCGTCGCCGAAGTTCTCGACCAGCAGCGCGTCGACGCCGCCGGCTTCGAGTCGGCGGGCGTCCCGGAGCGCGGCCTCCCGGACCCGCTCGAAGTCGCCGTCGAACTTCGGGGCGCCCGGCAGGGGCGCGAGGTGGACCATCCCGACGACGGGCTTGTCGGCGTCGATGGCGGGAATCGGGGTCATTCGTCGGCGCCGTCCCCGTCGCCTGTTGCCCCGTCCCCGCCGGCGCCCTCGTCTCGTTCGGACTCGTCGCCCTCGTCCGGGTCGGCTTCGGCCGCCGCCGCCGTCTCGGCCTCGACGTCCCGGGCCACGTGCCAGAACGCCTCGACGATGACCTGCTTCGCGACCGCGCCGCGGGTCGTCCAGTGGTGGGCGTAGTCGAGCATGTCGTCGTAAATGCGGGGTTTGCAGCCCGCGGCCTTGGGATGGCCGCCGCCGTTGACCTGGCCGGCGACCTCGTGAGCCCGCTCGAAGCCCTCGCTGCCGCGGATCGATGCGCTGCCGGAGGGCTTGACGATCACGGCGGCGTCGGTCCCCTGCTGGCGGAGCTCCTCGGCGACCTCGTTCTGGGAGCACCGGCCGTAGGTCACGCCGACGGTCCACGGTCCGATCTCCTCGGTCTCGGCCCGGGCGACCGCCTTCTCGATGAGCGCGTCCTTCTCGACCCGCATCTCGGCCAGGAACTCCGTGACGTCCTCGGGCAGGTCGGCGCCGTGCTCGGCGACCGCCTCGATGTACTCCTCGGGCTCGGCCCAGTAGGAGAAGTCCGCGAGGTCGTCGCTCCGGGGGTCGTCGCGGATCCAGAGGTCGTGGTCGCGGGTGACCGCCGCGAGCTCGACGAGGTAGTCCGGGAAGTCGTGGTCGATGGCCCGGACCGCCACGTCGGCGGTGCACTCCTCCTCGCTGTCGCCGACCACGAGGTCCGCGCCCGCCTCGCGGACCGCCGCGGCCACCTCGTCGGTCCACTGGTGGTGGTCGAACCACCGGACTGCGCCGGCCTGCTCGACCAGCGTCTCCAGGGCCTCGCCCACCTCGTCGTAGCTGTCGGGGCAGAGGTCGCAGACGAAGATGCGCGCGCCGGGCTCGCTGTAGTCGGCGACGCGCTCGAGCGCGTCCTCGAGGTCGTGCGGGCCGGCGTCGATGAGCGCGCCCTCCCCGAAGGCCTCCCGCACGAGCGCGGTGCAGGCCAGCCCGTCGGCGTCGGGGTCGGCCACGACCGCGACGTCCGCGCCGGTCAGCTCCTCCTCGGCCTCGGCCTCCTCTTGGGCTTCCTCTATCGAATCGGGGACGAAGAACCCCTCGCCCGGGAGGATGGATTTGCGTTCGAAAGAGAGGTTGTCGTCGTCGATGACCCAGTCCTTCATACCGCCTCGTTTCGGGCGGACACGAAAGAATCACCCGGTTGGCCGCCGGCCGTGCCTGCTATCCGACGGGGAACCCGCCAGTCGACCGTGCCCCCTCGACTGGACGAGCAGACGGCGTCACTCGTCGTTTGCGAGTTGCCGGACGGTCAGCACCGGGACGGGACACGACCGGACGACGCGCTCGGCCACGCTGCCGATGAGGAACCGGTTCTCGCCGTGGCGGCCCCGGGTCCCGGTCGCCACCACGTCGGCGCCGCACTCGCGGGCGTACTCGGGGATCTCGGACTCCGGGCGCCCCTCACGGATCGCGGTCACCACCTCGCGGTCGGCATGCTCGCGCACGGCGTCGAGCGCCTCCTCGCCCTGGGACTCCAGCGCGTCGCGGAGCTGGTCGCGGAGCGCCTCGGGCGAGGACTCGACCTCGCCGGTGTCCACGACGTAGAGGGCGTGGACCGCGGCGTCGAACCGCTCGGCGAGGTCGAGCGCGACCCGGACGGCCCGGGCGACGCTCTCCGAGCCGTCCGTTGCGATGACGACGGTGTCTATCATGGCAGGGTCTACCGCCGGACGCCTCTTAAACTTCGGTGGGTCGGCCAGGTGGCTCTCGCGGAGCCGGTCGGTCGGCGACTCGCGAGCGCAGTTGGCTGTACTGAATCGGGTAATACCTGCGACTCGCCGGTCGTACGACGGGGCCGTCCCGTCGGGTTTCTTTCGCGGGCGCGAACGCCGACGTCACGTCTCACGGGCCTCGATTTCGGTCGAAAAGTCGAAGGGTATTTGACCGCGGGCCGTCCACTTCCAACCAATTGTGAGAGACTTACTTTCAATCTCGGATCTGCAGACGCAGTTCAACACCGAACGCGGTGTCGTCCAGGCGGTCGACGACTTCGACCTGTCGATCCGGGAGGGCGAGACGGTCGGTCTCGTGGGCGAGTCCGGGTCCGGCAAGAGCGTCAGCGCCCTCTCGCTGCTCCAGCTCGTCGACGACCCCGGCGAGGTCGTCGGCGGCGAGGCGGCGTTCCGCCACGAGGAGCTGACCGCCGAGTTCGCCGACCGGTACCCCACGGGGGTCGGCGACTTCGTCTTCCCCGACGAGGGGTACGTCGACCTGCTCGCGGCGCCAGAGGACGCGATGCGCGAGATACGCGGCGGCGAGGTCAGCATGATCTTCCAGGACCCCATGACCTCGTTGAATCCCGCGCTGACCGTGGGCGAGCAGGTCGCCGAGAGCCTGCGGCTCCACCAGTACGGCGGCCGGAAGAAGGACTCGTGGTGGAACGCGGTCCGCGAGATCGCGCCCGGCCTCGGCGGGAAGGACATCGACGAGGCGGTGCTCGAGGACACCATCGACATGCTCGAGGAGGTCGGCATCCCCGAGCCCACCGAGCGGGTCGAGGAGTACCCCCACGAGTTCTCGGGCGGGATGCGCCAGCGCGTGCTCATCGCCATCGCGCTGGCCTGCCAGCCGAAGCTCCTCGTGGCCGACGAGCCGACTACCGCGCTCGACGTCACCATCCAGGCCCAGATCCTCGACCTCATCAACGACCTCCAGGACGAACTGGGCATGTCGGTGCTGTTCATCACCCACGACCTCGGCGTCGTCGCCGAGACCTGCGACCGGGTGGCGGTGATGTACGCCGGCGACATCGTGGAGGTCGGGCCGGTCGACGAGATATTCCACAACCCGAGCCACCCGTACACCTACGCGCTGCTCGAGTCCATCCCGCGGGAGGACAAGCAGCGCCTCACCCCCATCGAGGGCAACGTCCCGGACCTCATCGACATGCCCGAGGGGTGTCACTTCGCGCCGCGCTGCCCGTGGGCCCAGCCCGAGTGCACCGAGGGCGAGATTCCCAACCTCCAGCACGGCCCGGCCGAGGTCGACCACCGCGCCAAGTGCGTCCTCGAGGAGTTCGACGGGGGCCAGTACGGGGAGGACCGCGAGGGCATCACCACCCGCGACCACGAGATCGGCGACCGGCTCCTCCGGGTCGAGGGGATGAAGAAGCACTTCTCGCGGGCCGACGGCATGCTCGACGAGTGGCTGGCCGACGAGGTCGAGAGCGTCAAGGCGGTCGACGGCGTGAGCTTCGACATCTACGAGGGCGAGACGGTCGGGCTGGTCGGCGAGTCGGGCTGCGGCAAGTCCACCGCGGGCCGGACCCTGCTCCACCTCGAGGAGCCGACCGATGGTCGCATCGTGTTCCAGGGCACCGACCTCTCGGAGCTGGACCGCGAGGAACTGCGCGAGAAGCGCAAGGACATGCAGATGATCTTCCAGGATCCGCTGTCGAGTCTCGACCCGCGGATGACGGTGGGCCAGATCATCGCCGAACCCCTCAAGATCCACGACCTGCCCGAGGAGGCGCCGCCGGACGACACCTCGCGCAAGCAGCAGCGCCGCGACCGGGTCGTCGAGCTGATGGAAGCGGTCGGCCTCGAACCCGGCCAGTTCGACCGCTACCCCCACGAGATCTCCGGCGGCCAGCGCCAGCGGGTCGGCATCGCCCGGGCGCTCGCGGTCGACCCCGACTTCATCGTGGCCGACGAGCCGGTGTCAGCGCTCGACGTGAGCGTGCAGGCCCAGATTCTCAATCTGCTGGAGGATCTCCAGGAGGAGTTCGGGCTGACCTACCTGTTCATCGCCCACGACCTCAGCGTGGTCCGGCACATCTCCGACCGGGTCGCCGTGATGTACCTCGGCGAGATCGTCGAGGTCGCCGACACCGACGAGCTGTTCGCCGACCCCAAGCATCCCTACACCCAGGCGCTACTGTCGGCGATCCCCGAGCCCGACCCGCGGGCCGACACCGACGACCGCGTCATCCTCGAGGGCGACGTCCCCTCGCCCATCGACCCGCCGTCGGGGTGTCACTTCCGGACCCGGTGCCCGGAGGTCATCCCGCCGACGGACCTCGACATCGAGCAGGAGTCCTACCGCGCGGTGATGGACTACCGCGAGCGCGTCGAGGACCGCGCCATCGACCTCGACGCCGCGTGGGAGGAGGCCGGCGGCGACGGCGCCGAGGCCGAGACCGCGACCGCGGCGGACGGGGGCCGGCAGGGTGCCGGGACCGCCGCGTCCACCGCGGCGTTCAAGTCCGTGCTCTGGGACCGCCTGTTCGACGTCGAGCCGACCGGTCGCCCGCACGAGCTCGTCGAGGATTCGTTCGACCGCCTCGCCGAGGGCGACTGGGACGCCGCCGCGTCGCTGCTCCGCGAGCACTTCGAGAGCGTCTGCGAGCGGAAGAACCCGGTCCTCCAGGACGAGGCCCACCCGGCGGCCTGCCACCTCTACGACCAGCCCCGGTAGTCGCGTACCGGTAGTCGGCGCAGCGTCTCGGTTCTCGCGGTGCCGTCCCGACGCCGAGGAACTGTCGGTCCGGACCCGACCTGTCAGCCGGCGGGCGGAATGTTGCGTCCGTTCGGAAATTGAACCAATGAGACCGCGGTTCAATGCGCTCCCGTAGCCTTATACTCCGAATGATTGATTGGTATCGGTGTATGTCTTCAAACGACACATCGGTTTCGAGGCGGAGCGTGCTGAAGGCGGCAGGTGGGGCGGCGGCCTCCGCCTCGGTCGCGGGGTACGTCGATACCGGGAGTTCGGACGCGACCCAGCAACAGGGGGGTGGCGGGACGCTCACGTACGCCCGGGGGAACGACTCGGGTACGCTCGACCCGCAGAACACGACCAGCGGGGAGGACGTGAAGGTCACCAACCAGATCTACGACCGGCTCATCGAGTTCGAGCCGGGCGAGTCATCGCTGATCGCCGGACTCGCGACCGAGTGGAACCTCGAGGGACAGCAGGCGACGGTGACGCTCCGAGAGGGGGTCACCTTCCACAACGGCAACGAGTTCACCGCCGACGACTTCATCGCGACGTACCGGCGGTTCACCGACTCGGACTACGAGTACTATCCGGGCGACGAGTACGTCTCCTCGTACGGGCCGTTCACGCTCGGCAACTGGGTCCAGAGCGTCGAGAAGAACGGCGACTACGAGATGACCATCCAGTTGCAGCAGCGGTACGCGCCGTTCCTCCGGAACCTCGCGATGTTCGCCTCCAGCGTGCTGTCCGAGCAGGCGATACAGGAGCGGGGGACCGACCTCAGCCAGAACCCGATGGGTACCGGACCGTTCGTGTTCGAGAACTGGGACCAGGGCAACCAGCGCATCCGACTGTCGGCCTCCGACGACTACTGGGGCGACGGGCCGTTCGTCGACGAGGTGGTGTTCACCGCCGTCAGTGAGAACACGACTCGGGCCCAGACGCTCATCTCCGGCGGGGCGAACATCATCGACGGGCTCGGCGCGCAGGCCGCCCAGATCGTCGAGAACTCCCAGAACGCCCGGCTGATGGAGACGCAGGGCATCAACATCGGGTACATGGCGTTCAACATGGCCCGGGTCGAGGCGTTCCGTGACAGGCGGGTCCGGCGGGCCATCAGCCTCGCCATCAACACCGGCGCGCTCGTCAACACCATCTACCGGGGGATCGCGGTCCAGGCCAACCAGCCGATTCCGTCGAACGTCTTGGGATACAACGAGGACATCGAGCCGTACCCCCACGACCCGGAACGCGCCCAGCAGCTCCTGAACGAGGCGGGGTACGGCGACGGGTTCAGCTTCGAGCTCGCGACGTTCCAGAACCCGCGGACGTACAATCCGTCGCCGATCCAGGCGGCCCAGACGGTCAAGTCGAACCTCAACGAGGTCGGCATCACGGTCAACATCAACCAGCAGCCGTTCAACCCCTTCCTGACCTATACGAGCTCCGGGAGGCACGACGCCTGCTTCCTGGGCTGGATGACCGACAACGCCGACCCGGACAACTTCTACTACGCCCTGCTTCACCCCGGCATCTCGCAGGACCAGGTGCCGGACGGCCAGGACTGGGTCGGCTGGGACACCGAGGGGTTCAACACCCTCGACGTGGCGGCGTGGGCGAACACCGAGTTCATGGACCTCACCGAACGGGCCCAGCGGACGTACGACCAGCAGGAGCGGGGCGACCTGTACCGACAGGCCGCCCAGATCGCCCACGACGAGGCGCCGTGGGTGTTCATCGACCACGCCAAGGAGCTCCGGGGCATCGGGCCGAACGTCCAGAACTTCGTGGTCGCGCCCATCGGCGGCCCGTTCCTCAAGCAGGTCCGACTCCAGGGGTAGCCCGCCCCGTTTCCGGCCGGTTAAGCGCCCTATTGTGGTAATCATTGCCACACGTTCGCCCTGTTTTAACTCCGGTATACTTATGTGCCAAGTGTGGGCATGATGCGCTATGGCGTCAGATGACAGTCTGAAGCGGCGCAGTTTCCTGAAGGCGGCCGGCGGTGCGGCGGCCGCGGCCACGCTGGCAGGATGTACCGGCGGCGACTCGGAAGGCCAGGAGACGACCACGTCCGGCGACACCACCGACGACGGTGGTGACACCACGACCGAATCGAGCGACGACGGACAGAACACCCTGCTCACCTACGGCCGGGGTTCGGGGTCGACGACGCTCGACCCGCAGGCCACGACCACCGGCGAGGACGCGAAGGTCCTCAACCAGGTGTACGACCGGCTCGTCGGGTTCAAGCCCGGCGGCTCCTCGCTGGTCGCGGCGCTGGCGAAGGACTGGAACCAGAGCGGCAAGACCGCGACGCTCACGCTCCGGCAGGGCGCGACGTTCCACAACGGCGAGGAGTTCACTGCCGACGACTTCATCGCGACGTACCGGCGGTTCCTCGACTCGGAGTACGAGTACTTCGTCGGCGACTCGAACCAGTCGATCTACGGCCCGTACCTGCTCGGCAACGTCGAGGACGTGGAGGCGACCGGCGACTACGAACTGAAGTTCACGCTCTCGAAGAAGTACGCGCCGTTCGTGGCCAACCTCGCGGTGTTCGCGCTCGCGGTCATGCCGCGGTCGGCCATCGAGGGCGACCGGGACCTCTCGAAGAACCCGGTCGGCACCGGGCCGTTCTCGTTCGAGAAGTGGAACAACTCGAACCAGACCATCCGCCTGATGGCCAACGGCGAGTACTGGGGCGAGGGCCCCCACGTCGACGAGGTCGTGTTCACCGCCATCGGCCAGAACACCACCCGCGCCCAGTCGCTCGACACCGGCGAGGTCGACATCATCGACGGCATCGGCGCGCAGGCCGCCAGCGTCGTCAAGGGGTCGAGCTCGGCCTCGCTCAAGAAGAAGCCCGGGATGACCATCGGGTACATGGCGTTCAACATGGCCCGGGTCGAGGCGTTCCGTAACAAGAAGGTCCGCAAGGCCATCAGCCACGCCATCAACACGAAGGCCATCGTCGAGAACATCTACCGGGGTCAGGCCGTCAACGCGACCCAGCCGCTCCCGCCGAACGTGATGGGCCACAATAGCGAGGTCAGCGCGTACGAGTACGACCCCGAGAAGGCACAGTCGCTGCTCGAGGAGGCCGGCTACGGCGACGGGTTCTCGTTCGAGCTCGCGACGATGACGAACCCGCGGCCGTACTTCGCCTCTCCGGTCCAGACGGCCCAGACGGTCAAGTCGAACCTCGGCGAGGTCGGCATCGATGTCTCCATCAACAAGCAGTCGTGGAACCCCTACCTCACGTACACCGCAGAGGGCAAGCACGACGCGTGTTTCCTGGGCTGGATCTCGGACAACGCCGACCCGGACAACTTCTTCTCGCCGCTGCTGGGCCACTCCGGGATGAGTCTCGACAAGATCCCCGAGGGCCAGGACTGGGTCAGCTCGGACGTCGAGGGCATCAACACCGGCAACCGCGCCCGGTGGGCCAACCGGGAGTTCCTCGAACTCATCCGGGAGGGTCAGTCGACCTACGAGCAGTCCGCGCGCAAGGAGACCTACGAGCAGGCCAGCAAGCTCACCCACGACGAGGCGCCGTGGGTGTTCATGACCCACACCGAGGTGCTGCGCGGCGTCAACAACCGCGTCAAGAACTACACGGTCGCGCCCATCAGCGGGCCGTTCCTCAACCTGGTCTCGGTCGAGTGACCGGCGCCGCCCGAGGGCGGTAACGAGTCTTTTTTCACGCACGCGGTTTTTTCTCCGGGTGAATGATTTCCAAGCGGTTCGTTGTCAAACGACTCCTGCTGCTGGTCCCGGTGCTGTTCGGGGTGGCGACGTTCGTGTTCGCCATCCTCCACCTGGCGCCGGGCGACCCGGCGCGGGTCATCGCCGGCCAGCGGGCGTCCGAGGAGTTCGTCCGACAGATCCGGACCGAACTCGGGTTGAACGACCCCATCTGGGTGCAGTACGGTCGGTTCCTGTTCGAGGCCGTCCAGCTCGACTTCGGCGAGTCGTACCAGATCCGGCGCGGCACGCCGATCAAGCAGGTGCTGGCCGCCCGGCTCCCGGTCACGCTGGAGATGGCCCTCTACGGCCAGATACTGGGCATCTTCTTCGGCATCCCGATCGGGGTGCTGGGTGCCATCAAGCAGGACTCCATCAGCGACCACGTCACCCGGATCGGTGCGCTGTCGGGCATCAGCATCCCGATCTACTGGAGCGGTCCGCTGCTCATCCTCCTGTTCGCCCAGGTGCTGAACGTGTTCCCGGCGAGCGGCCGCATCGGGACCCGGTACAGCGTGGAAGCGATCACGGGCGTGCTGACCATCGACACGCTGTTGCACGGCAACTTCGCCGCCTTCCAGTCGGCGGTGATGCACCTCTTCCTGCCGTCGCTGGTCATCGGCATCTACTCGATGGCGCTCATCTCCCGGATGATGCGGTCGTCGATGCTCGAGACCATCCGCCAGGACTACATGCGGACCGCCCGCGCGAAGGGCCAGGGCTCGAAGATAACCGTGCTGAAACACGGCCTCCGGAACGCGCTCATCCCGGTGGTGACGGTCATCGGCATCCAGTTCGGCAGCCTGCTCGGCGGCGCGGTGCTGACCGAGACGATATTCGGCATCGGCGGCATCGGCACGCTGCTGGTGCAGGCCATCCGGGTCGGCGACTACCCCGTCGTCCAGGGGACCGTGCTGACGTTCGCGTTCCTGTTCACGCTCGTGAACCTGCTCGTCGACGTGACCTACTCGTACCTCGACCCGAGGATCGAACAATGAGCGCGCTCGCACCACACTCGATCGCGACGACTTCCCGGGAGCAATCTGCATGAGTACCCAGACCGACGTCGAAACCGAGGACGTGGGCCAGCGCGGCGCCGTCGAGCGGCTCCGCGCCTCCCCGTTCCTCTCCGAACTGCTGTCGAACCGCCTCGCCCTCGCGGGCCTCAGCATGATCTTCGCCATGGTGGCCATCGGGCTCTACGCCAGGCTGTTCATCGACCTCGCGACGGTCAGCCAGAGCCAGATCGGCACCAACCCCAACCTGGCGCCGCCGAGCTGGCTCGGCCAGAAGCCGACCCAGATGGTCACCGACTACGGCGCGTGGGCCTACCCGTTCGGGACCGACATCCAGTCGCGGGACATCTTCAGCCGGGTGCTCTACGGCGCGTGGCTCGCGCTGATGTACGGCACCATCACGGTCGGCGCCTCGACGGTGCTGGGCGTGGGGCTGGGCATCCTCGCGGCGTACTACGGCGACCTCACCGACAACGTCATCATGCGCACCATGGACGTGCTGCTAGCGTTCCCGAGCTTGCTGCTCGCGCTGGCGCTGGTCGCCATCTTCGGCGCCGGGCTCTGGAAGGCCGTCATCGCGCTGACGCTGGTCTACACTCCGCGGTTCGCCCGCGTCGTCCGCGGCGCCGCGCTGAAGGTGCTCGAGGACGAGTACATCGAGGCCACCGAGGCGCTCGGCGCCAAGGACCCCCGGGTCATCGTCCGGCACATCCTTCCGAACTGCCTCGCGCCCATCACCGTCCAGTCGACGCTCAACTTCGGGCTGGCCATCATCGACCTGGCGGCGCTGTCGTTCCTCGGCTTCGGCGCCGAGGCCGGCACCCCGTCGTGGGGGCTGATGCTGTCGAACGGCGTGAACCAGGGGCTGCTCACCGGCGACTGGTGGTGGTCGTTCTTCCCCGGCCTGTTCCTGGCCATCACGGTCCTGGGGTTCAACCTGCTCGGCGACGGGATGCGCGACGCGCTCGACCCCCGGATGCGCGAGACCGTCGACTGACCGATGGTCTCCGGCGACTCGGCGAACGGCGACGCCTCGGTCCTCCGCCAGCGCGCCCGCGAGGTCGGTCGCGCGACGCTGCTGGGCGCCGGCCTCGGCGCGTTCGGACTGGTGGTCCTGGTCGCCACGGGGGAACCGGTCGACGTCGCCAGCGAGACGGTGTTCGCGGTCGGGGCCCTGGTCTTCGGCTTCTCGCTGCTGGGCTGGTCGGGGACGGTGTTCGCCGGCCGCGGCATCGAGCACTTCCAGCGCCACGTCGGCGGCCGGTCGGACTGGTCGGCGGCCGACTCCCGGCAGGCCATGGCGGTTCTGGGCGGCGTGGGCGTCGGCGGGATGGTCGGCGCGAGCCTGGCGACGGTGGTCGTCGGCAGCCTGGCCTGACCCGGGCGGACGGTACGGACTCGTCCCGTCGGCCGTGACTTCTCCGCGCGCCACGTCGTCTGTCGGTGCTTCGCCGGCGGCGTCTCGACGTCACCACGCACAGCTACGCGGTCGTCCGTCGCGGTACGTCTCGCGCCGACGCGGTCCCGCAGGTCGGCGGTCGGTCGCTCGAAAAGTGACGACGGGAGAGGCCGAGCAAGCGTCCCCGTCGCAGGTTCCGTTGGCGGACGAGTACCCTTCTGGTTGGTAGTCGTTCGAGTGGCGGTGCGTCAGTCGGCGGGGGTTCGCCGACACACCTTGCTATGTCGGTTGTACACATAATGGAATCCTTACGGGCAACTATTTCCATTCCTGGTCTCGGAACAAGACGTTCGTACTGAAATACGTGCAAATAGGTGTTATTTCGAATAATCGCTTCCGCGATCGGCCGGCGGTTGTCATTCGTCGGCTTCCGCCGCGCGCCGTCGGTCGTCCTCACCCCCGGACGTTCGTCCCGACCGGGTCGCCGAACTCGCCGTCCGCGACTTCGCCGCCGTCCGTGCCCTCGCGCTCCCAGACCACGGTGCCCCGGACCATCGTCAGTTCGGGGAAGACCCCGCGCATCCCCTCGAACGGGGTCCACCCGCACTTCGAGTGGAGGTCCTCTCCGCGGATCTCCCGGGAGTCGTCGGGGTCGACCAGCACGAGGTCGGCCATCAGCCCCTCCTCGACCTTCCCGCGCCGAGTGAGGCCGAAGACGTCCGCCGGGTTGGCCGCGGTCAGGTCCCGGACGCGCTCGTAGCTCAGGTTGTCCTTCCGGGCCTCTTCGAGCAGCAGCGGGAGGGCGGTCTCGACGCCCGGCACGCCGCTCGGGGCGTCCCAGACGCTCGCGTCCTTCTCCTCGCGGGTGTGAGGCGCGTGGTCGGTCGCGACCACGTCGACGGTGCCGTCGGCGACGCGCTCGAAGAGGGCCGCCCGGCGCTCCTCGCTCCGGAGCGGCGGGTTCATCCGGCCGAAGGTGCCCAGCTCGTCGTAGTCCTCCCGCGAGAGGAAGAGGTGGTGGGGCGTGACCTCGCAGGTCGCGCCGCCATCTCCCGCGGCGTCGACGCCCTCGGGCGTGCTGGTGTGGGCGACGTGGACTCGCGCACCGGCCTCCTCGCCGATCTCGACCGCGCGCTCGACGGCGGCGACCTCGGCCTCGGCGGTCCGGTAGGCGCTCCAGGCGTCGTAGTCGTCGCCCGCTCGGTCCAGAGCGTCCTCGGAGAACAGGTCGGCGTCCTCGGCGTGGACCGTCACGACCCGGTAGGCGTCGGTCGCGCGCTCGACCGCCTCGCGGAACAGCTCCTCGTCGATGCCCATGTCGCCGGTCGAGTCCGCGAGGAACACCTCGCCGAGCGCGAGCACCGGCCGGTCGAACAGCTCGTCGGGGTCCCACTCCTCGGTCACGCCGCCGTTGATGCCGTAGTCGACGTACGAGTCGGCGGCCAGCTCGGCCTTCCGGTCGAACGATTCGCCGTCGACGGTCGGCGGCTCGGTGTTGGGCTGGTCGACGACCGTGGTCACGCCGCCGGCCGCGGCCGACCGGCTCCCGGTCTCCCAGGTCTCCTTGTGGTCGAAGCCGGGCTGGCGGAAGTGGACGTGGGCGTCGATCATCCCGGGCAGCAGGAGCTTGCCGGCGGCGTCGATGGTGTCGCCCGAGTGGGTCAGCGTCGACCCGACGCCCGAGATGCGGCCCGCGTCGGTGTCGACGCGCACGTCGACCTCGCGGCCGTCGGCGAGCGTCGCGTTCTGGATGGTGAGCATTCGTGGGCGGGTGGTTCGGGGGTGGGCGTCCTAAGGGTCCCGATTCGCCGACTAGGAGGTGTTGGATTGGTCGTGGTTCCCGAAGTCAACGGCGTCGTCGGCGTGAGAATCGGCAGACCCAGAACAGCCACCGGTGACGCTTCCTCGAAAGCCCCCGGTCGCTCGCCACCGGAAGACGGTCCTCGTCGCTGCGCTCCTCGGCTGCGACTTCCGAGGTCTCGTTCGCTACGCTCACGAGACGGTCGCTCAGCGACATATCCTCGGCTCGCTTCGCTCGCCGGAAGACGTTCCTGCTCACTCCGTTGCGCGGGCTGCGACTTCCGAGGTCACGCTCGCTCCGCTCGCGTGACCGCCTCGGATAGTGGTCGCTGAGGCGACTGAAGTGCACGCGAGCGACCGGCCCCTTTCAGTCCTGCCCGACGGTGGCTGTGAGGCCGAGCGCGTTCCGGTGGTTCGTGTCACCGGGCGCTTCCCTGTGGATTGTGTCGCCTGTCGCTTCCCGTGGTCTACGTCGTCGAGCGCGAGAATCGAGGTCGGCGGCCGGCAGTTGTCTCTGGAAAGTCGTCAGTCGGCGGCCTCGGGGTCAGGAAGGTCCGGAACCGAGACGACCTCGGGGTCGGCGTCGCCGACCAGCAGTTCCTCGACGGTCCGGGCGACCGTCTCGGGGTCGGTCTCGCCGCCCGCCGCGGCGAGGCTGCCGACCGACGCCGGATCGAAGGGGAGCTCGAGCGCGGTGTACACAGGGTCGAGAACGTCCGCGATCTCCTCGCGGTCGCGCACGACGACCACGCCCGAGACCAGCGCCGCGTTCTTCCGGACGCGCTGGGCGACCCCGACCAGCTTGCCCCCGCTCCGGAGCGAGTAGTCGCCCGGGCAGAAGCTCGCCTCGGGCTCGCCGCGCGAGGCCGGCACGCCGAGCCGCCAGAGCGCGCGCTGGACCGCCCGGGTCACCGACTCGTAGCGCTCGTCCATCCCGACGCGCATGTCCTCCAGGGGGACCACCTTCGCGAACGCGACCGTGTCGCCGGTGTAGGCGACCGCCCGGCCGCCGACCGACCGCTCGACCGGGGGAAAGTCGCAGGCTGCGGCGACCTTCTTCGCCACGTCGAAGTCGTCGGCCCGGGAGTCGCGCCGGCCGAACGCGAGCTGGCGGTGGGGCCGCCACGCCCGGACCGCCGCCTCCCCGTCCTCGGCCCCTCGTTCCAGCATTCCGGCGACGACGTCGCGGTCGGCCGCCCGACTCGCCGCCCGGCCCCGGAGTACGCGCATGGCGGGGCTTTCGCATCCGGAGTACCTAAACCCTCGCGTCTCCGAGACGCGGACGATGGTCACGGTCGGTGCCGAGGCGCTTTCGCGCTTCCCGCGGTTCTCGCTGTACAACTCGCCGTACCCCGCCCACGACGAGGGGTGTGCCGTGGACCTGTATCCTCACCGCGGGGACTGGCGAGAAGTCGGGGACGGGCCAGAAGCGAGGGAAACGGCCGCGCCCAGTCCCGTCGCCGGCGAGGTCGTCGCCACCCGGACCGTCTCGGCGCCGCCGAAGGACTACGCCGTCGAGCACGACCACCTCATCGTGGTCGACACGGGCGACCACCTCGCCCGTATCCTCCACGTCGACCCCGCCGTCGAATCCGGCGACGCGGTGGCGGTCGGCGACTCGCTCGGCGAGATGGTCCGGTCGGGCTTCTTCGCGCCGTGGGTCGACAACCATCTCCACCTCGGCTTCCGGCCGCGCGACGCGAACCCCTATCGGGCCTCGGGGTCGCTCCCCCTCGAACTCGACCCGACGCTCGACCTCGCGGGGGTCCCCTGGAACGGCCGGGGGACGGTCGTCTCGACCGGCGACACCTACGCGGTTCTCGACGCGCCCGACCACCCCGCGCCGGGCGAGCGGTTCGCGGGCATCGCTGCCGACACGGGGAGCAGCGGGATACTCGACGGCGGCCTGCCCCACTACGACGGCGGCGGGGTGCTCCGTGGAGACGACGGAGCGAAGACGGTCTCGCTCGCCGGACGACGAGTCGGCCTCGCCGACGGCCGGACCGTGACGTGGGACGACGTGACGGTGCGAGCCCATGGGACGCCGATTACCGGCCTCTCGCTGTTCTTCGCCCGCGAGGCGTTCGGCGCCAAACTCGTCTGTCCGGACGCGACGTTCGAGGTGGGCGAGCGCGTCGACGTGACAGTCACCCGGTGAGGGGTCTCCGCGACCCTACTCGAACGCGATTTCCTCCTTCGTCGTTAGTTCGCCGAACAGGAAGTCGGAGTGCTCGACCGCGTAGTCGCGGTGGTCCTCCTCGATGTAGCCCAGCGCGTCCTCCACGACGACCGGTCGGTAGTCCCGGAGCCCTGCGCTCCCTGCGGTGTGGAGCACGCAGACGTTCGCCAGCGTCCCGCAGAGCAACAGGTCGTCGACGCCGTGGGTGTCGAGGTACCCCTCCAGGTCGGTCCGGTAGAACGCGTCGTAGGTGTGCTTCTCGACCACGTGGTCGGTCTCGCGCACGTCGAGGTCCTCGTGAAGTTCGGCGTCCCACGACCCCTCGAGGACGTGCTCGCCCCACCGGTCGAACTCGTCGTAGTAGTGGCTGTCCTCGAACTGTCCCGGCGGGTGGACGTCGCGGGTGTAGACGACCGACGCGCCCGCCTCGCGCGCCCCGGCGACGACGTCTGTCACGTCGTCGATAGCGTCCTCGCTCGCGGGCGCGTAGAGGCTGCCGTCGGGGTGGCAGAAGCCGTTCTGCATGTCCACGACCACGACCGCCGTCGACTCCGGGTCGAAGCTCATGCGCGCCAGTAGTGGCTCCCGGCCGAAAACGCTTTCCGAGGCCCGGCGCGGGTCCGTGTCGCCGGGTCGGCCGGGACGCTGGATCAGTCCGAGGCTCCGGCGGCGTCGCGCCATCGGGACCGATGGATGTTTTCACCGGTCCATCAGGAGGTTTTTGTCGGCGCGGCCCCACGTTACGGCCACAGTAAATGCGCAGGTCAATCGCGATCGCGGTCGTTCTGATGCTCGTCGTCGCGGGCTGCTCGCAGGCCCCCGGCACGGGGACGGACGGTACGGCTGACGGGTCGGTCGAGCCCGCGGACCCCGCGTCCGACCGCCTCGGCTGGGAGGCGGGCTACTGGTACAACGAGTCCATCGACGTGAACCCCGCCGACGGGCTGAACGAGACCGAACTGAACGAGACGGTCTCGCGGGCGATGGCCCGGGTCGAGCGGGTCCGGAAGCTCGAGTTCGAGTCGCGGGTCCCGGTCGAGATCATGACCCGCGAGGAGTTCCGGGCCGAGCAGGCCAACGGGTCGGTGCCCGAGAAGCGGCGCCTGCTGGACAACGTGAAGTACGAGTCGCTGTTCATGATCAACGAGTCGACCGACTCCATCGCGGTCCAGAACAGCAACTCCGGGTCGTCGGTCGGCGGCTACTACAGCCCCCGCGAGGAGCGGATCGTCGTCATCTCGGAGAACACCTCCACCCCGCAGCTCGACGAGATCACCCTCTCCCAGGAGCTGTTCCACGCCCTCCAGGACCAGAAGTTCAACATCTCCGGCTACGACCAGTCGACGCGCGAGCTCCACAACGCCAAGGACGGCATCATCGAGGGCGACGGCAACTACGTCGACCACCTCTACTCCAAGCGGTGTCGCAACCGGTGGAACGGCGACTGCCTGACCCCCAGCGGCTCCGGCGGGGCGGGCGGCGGGCTGGCGAACATCGGCCCGTACCTCATCAAGTACCAGCCGTACAGCGACGGGCCGGCGTTCGTCCGCGGCGTCCGCAATCGGAGCGGCTGGACCGGGGTCAACGACGTGTACGCGAACCCGCCGGCCAGCACCGAGCAGGTCATCCACCCCGAGAAGTACGGCGAGGATGCCCCGGCCGAGTTCCGCGTCCGCGACCGGACCGGCGAGGGCTGGAGTCGACTCGAGCCGAAGGGACGGCCGAACTACGCGAGCGTCGGCGAGGCCGGCATCTTCGCGATGTTCATCTACCCGTACTACGACAGCCAGGGGCGGACCCAAATCGTTCCGGCCCAGCAGTTCTTCAACCGGAAGCCGGGCTCGGACCAGCTCCGGAGCTTCGACCCGCTGAACTACAACAGCACCTACTCGACCGGGTGGGACGGCGATAAGCTCGCGGTCTACACCAACGAGTCGGCCGGCGCCAACGAGACCGGCTACGTCTGGAAGACCGTCTGGGACTCCCGGCAGGACGCCCGGGAGTTCGTCGACGGCTACCGCCAGGTCCTCCGGTACAACGGCGCTCAGAAGGTCGACGGCCGCACCGGCACCTGGCGCATCGAGGGCAACGGATTCGCCGACGCCTTCTACGTCCAGCAGCGGGGCGACACGGTCGTGGTCGTGAACGCCCCCAGCGTCGCGGAGCTCTCGAACGTCCGGACGGGCGCTGCGCCCACCGAGTAACCGATTCAGCCGCGAGCAACCGCTCGCGGCGGCCGCCAAGCGGGACCTTTTTCGCCCGCGCGACGGTACGTCCGGCCATGAACGTCCAGAGGTGGAGGCGATGAGCGACGGGTTCGACGTGGTGTCCGAAGCGGCCATCCGCGACGGCACCGCGACCGACGCCTACTTCCTGCGGACCGAGGAGACGCTGGAGGCCGCCGACCGCAACCCCCGCGTCGTCGCCGAGGTGACCCGGGACCAGTTCCCGACCGGCGAGTTCGACCTGCTGGCCGGCGTGAAGGACGCCGCCCGTCTGCTGGAGGGGCTCCCCGTGGACGTCGACGCGATGCGCGAGGGCCAACTGTTCGACGGCGGGCCCGTCATGCGCATCGAGGGCGACTACCTCGACTTCGCGCGGTACGAGACCTCGCTGCTCGGCTTTCTCTCCCACCAGAGCGGCGTCGCCACCGCGGCGCTCGAAGCGCGGCGGGCCGCCCCGGAGTCGTCGGTTCTCAGCTTCGGCGCGCGCCACGTCCACCCCGCCATCGCGCCGATCATCGAGCGGGGCGCGCTGGTGGGCGGCCTCGACGGCTTCTCGCACGTCGCGGCCGGCGAGGTGCTGGGTCGGGAGGCCAGCGGGACGATGCCCCACGCGCTGGTCATCGCGTTCGGAGACCAGGAGACCGCGTGGGAGGCGTTCGACGACGCCGTGGACCCCGACGTCCCCCGCATCGCCATCTGTGACACCTACTCCGACGAGAAAGACGAGAGCATCCGGGCCGCCGAGGCGCTGGGCGACGCCCTCGACGGGGTCCGGCTCGACACCACCAGCTCCCGCCGGGGGAACTTCCGCCACATCGTCCGGGAGGTCCGGTGGGAGCTCGACGCCCGGGGGTACGAGGACGTCGACATCTTCGTCTCCGGCGGGCTCGGCCCCGCCGACCTCCGGGAGCTCCGGGACGTCGTCGACGGCTTCGGCGTCGGCGGGCACGTCAGCAACGCCGACCCGCTGGACTTCGCGCTCGACATCGTGGAGCTCGACGGCGACCCGGTCGCCAAGCGAGGCAAGCTCTCGGGCGAGAAGCAGGCGTTCCGGACGCCCGACGGCGGCCACCACGTCGGGCTCGCGGACCGCGCGGACCCCGAGGACGGCGAGCCGCTGCTGGAACCGTTAATCCGGGACGGCGAGATCGTCCGGGAGTTCGACGTCGACGAGGCGGCCGAGCGCGCGCTCGAAGACGCCGAGCTGGTCGGGTTCAGAGAGGAAGCGTAACAGGCGGGGTCGTCGGTCGCTCGAAGTACGGAAAATACGGCCGCTACAGTTCTTCGACGGTCCCTTCGGGTTCGCGCTCGCAGAAGACCTGGCCGTCGAACAGCGTCACCATCACGTCGTCGTCCTCCCAGGCGCCCTTCGGGAGGCCGGCCTTCCGGCAGGTCCGGTCGAGGTACTCGAAGACGCTCCACTCGTTCTCGATGGGGAGGGTCGGGTACATCCACGCGTGCGAGCCCCGGCCCTCGATGGCGACGCCGTGGGTGCCGAGCTCGATGTCCTCGACGGGGTCCTCGGAGAACTGGGTGTCGCGCACGACGCAGACCGAGATCTTCAGGTTCGGGAGCTCCGCCTCCTCCACCTCGGAGCCACACGAGGTGTCGCTGGCGGCGGTGATCGCCGAATCCACGATGAGGTGGCCGAGCTGGTCGGTGCCCTCGTAGGCACCGTCGCATCCCCGGAGGCGGCCGCGGCCGCGCGTCGACGAGAGCCGGACGAACACCCCGGTCCGGTTGTAGAACGCCTCGCGCATGCTGCCGGGCTGTTCGCGCTGCCCGTTGATGACGTAGGATTCGACGGACTCGCGTGCGAGTTCGACGGCCCGCGTGCCGTCCTCGTAGGAGAGAGTTACTGCCTGAGCCTGTGCCATACAGGAACCCCTTGGACCGGTAGCACCTTCAAGTCTTCCCTTCAATACTAAACGTAGAAACGTCCCACTACGTTTCATGTGGGGGAAATTGTCAAGGGGTAACGCCGGCCTGCAACCCGGGTAACGTCGGGGTAACGCCGCGTTTCCGGGGGTTCCCGACCGTTTCACCGAACTCCTTAAACCTGACCGGCCGCTAGTCACGGACGGCAGAGGGAGCCGAGTTCCCGCGAGGGCGCCGGCGCTCGCCGGCGTCCGCGTGAGGAAAGTCCCCCCACCGTCCAGGCGGGCGACCGGACGCAAGTCCGGAGCGGGAGACCGCTGGCTCTGGAACAGAAACGAGACCCCTCTCCCCGACCGATGAGGTGCGCGAACCCCGACCCAAGAAGGCTCACGCCGAGCAAAGGAACGGGGAGCTAACCCACCGAGGGATGCGTTCCGGCCTCGCCGGGACGCGACTCGACGGGAGAGAACGGATGGAACGGCGAAACCTCGCCGGTGCAAGTCCGCGCCGCGGCGCGCGGCGTCACGACGACGCCGCGGGCCGTCAAGGTAGCCCGGACGACGGCGCGGACGCTCAGCCGAATACTCGGACGAACAGAAGGGGGCTTACTCCCCTCAGCCGCTTTCCGTACGGCCAGCCGCCGGTGTCCTCTCAGTTCTCGTGCGCTACCCCAACGCGACGACCAGGAGCGCGAGCGCGGCGAGCACTTCCACGGCCAGAACCGTGACCGCGGCCCCGATCTTGAGGGCGCTCATCCCCAACCCCGATTCGATGGCGCTCATCACCTCCCATTTGGGAGGCTTTCACAATAAGTCGGACACACAGTTCGTCATTGTTCGCGCTTCCGACCGATGCGTAACGCAATGAACGCTCCTGAACTGTTCCGCGCTGGCGGAAATATGCGCTTAAATCGAGCTAAACGCGGAATTACGCGCCGGATTAACAATTCAGTGCCACTAGTTTGTTAATGAATCCTACTCGACCCCGGGTTCTTGACAGTGCAATTAATAACTCCTCGGTGACTATCGACGACTAATGACGAACGACGAGCGCGAGCGGACCGTCCGGCTCTCGGTGCCCGAGATGGACTGTCCGTCCTGCGCGGGGAAGGTGACCGCGAGCGTCGAGCGACTCGACGGCGTGCGCGACGTCGACCCGGCCCCGACGACCGGCACCCTCACCGTCACCTACGACGATGGGGCCGCCGACGCCGCGGCCGTCCGCGAGCGCGTGGAGGCCGCAGGCTACGCGGTCGAGGACGACGCGGGCGGCGCCGCCGAGCGCCGGCTCTCGGTGCCCGAGATGGACTGCCCCTCCTGCGCCGGCAAGGTCGAGAAGGCGCTCGACGGCGTCGAAGGCGTCGAGCGCGTCGAGACCCGCCCGGCGACCGGCGAGGTGCTGGTGTCCGGCGGCGCCGACGGCGAGCGCGTCGCGGCCGCCGTCGAAGGGGCGGGCTACGAGGTCGCGGACGCCGGCGACGACGCGAGCGACGCCGGACCGGGCGTGGCCGAGTCGAGCGAGGTCTGGACGAGTCCGCGCGCGCTCAAGACCTGGGCCGGGGGCGCGCTCATGGTGGTAGGGCTGGTGCTGGAGTTCCTGCTGACGAGCGCCGACGCGCTGCTGTTCTCGGCGCTCGGTCGGGAGTTCCACGCCTCGTCGGTCCTGCTCCTGCTGGCGGCCGGGATCGCCGGCCAGGAGATACTCCGGAACGGCTACTACTCGGCGAAGAACCTGAGCCTCGACATCGACCTGCTGATGGGCGCCGGAGTGGTCGCCGCGGTGGCGGTCGGCCTCTACTTCGAGGCCGCGACCCTCGCGGTGCTGTACAGCGTCGCGGAGCTGCTCGAACAGTTCTCGATGGACCGCGCCCGCGACTCGGTCCGGGAGCTGATGGACCTCTCGCCCGACACCGCGACGGTCAAGCGCGCCGACGGCGAGGGCGGGACGACCGAACAGACCGTCCCGGTCGAGGAGGTCGCGGTCGGCGAGACCGTCGCGGTCCGGCCCGGCGAGAAGATCCCGGTCGACGGCGAGGTGCTGACCGGGACGAGCGCGGTGAACCAGGCGCCCATCACGGGCGAGAGCGTCCCCGTCGACAAGTCGGCCGGCGACGAGGTGTACGCCGGCACCGTCAACGAGGAGGGGTACCTTGAGGTCGAGGCGACCGCCGAGGCCGACGAGACCACCCTCTCGCAGGTCGTCGAACTGGTCGGCGACGCCCAGCGCGACCGGACCGACAGCGAGCAGTTCATCGAGACGTTCGCGGCCTACTACACGCCGGTCATCGTGGTCGGCGCGCTGCTGACCGCCTTCGGACCGCCCCTGGTGCTCGACGCCCCCTTCCGGGAGTGGTTCGTCCGCGGGCTGACCCTGCTGGTGGTGGCCTGCCCCTGCGCGTTCGTCATCTCGACGCCCGTCTCGGTGGTCTCGGGCGTCACGAGCGCGGCCCGCAACGGCGTGCTCGTGAAGGGCGGGCCCCACCTCGAATCGATGGGCGGGGTCGAGGCCGTGGCGTTCGACAAGACCGGGACGCTGACCGCGGGCGAACTGGCCGTGACCGACGCGGTCCCGCTCAACGGCAACGACGAGGCCGACCTGCTGCGGTGCGCCCACGACCTCGAGCGCCGGAGCGAGCACCCCCTCGCCAAGGCCATCGTCGAGCACGCCCACGAGACGGGCGCGGCCCACCCCGACGACGATGACCACGACGACCGGCCCATCGAGAACTTCGAGAGCCTGACCGGCAAGGGCGTTCGCGCGGACCTCGGCGGCGTGACCCACTACGCCGGTAAACCCGCGCTGTTCGAGGAACTGGGCTTCGACCTGGACCACGTCCACCTCTCGACCGACGGAGGTAGATTCGTCGAGGGCACAGAATCCGTCTCGGAGGTCGCCGACAGCCGGTGCGAGGGCCGCGAGGACTGCCTCGACCTGCTCGCGGACGTGGTGCCCCGGTTCCAGCGCGAGGGCAAGACGGTTGTCCTGGTCGGCACCGAGGACGAACTGGAGGGCGTTCTGGCGGTCGCCGACGAGGTCCGCCCCGACGCGAAGAAGACGGTTGCCCGCCTGCGGGAGTTCGGTCTGGAGACGGTGATGCTCACCGGCGACAACGAGGGCACCGCCCGCGCGGTGGCCGAGGAGGTCGGCGTCGACGAGTTCCGGGCGGAACTCCTCCCCGAGGAGAAGGTCGAGGCGGTCGAGGAGCTGGCCGACCGCCACGGCTCGGTCGCGATGGTCGGCGACGGCGTCAACGACGCCCCCGCGCTGGCGGCCGCGACGGTCGGCGTGGCGATGGGCGCGGCCGGCACCGACACCGCCATCGAGACCGCCGACATCGCGCTACTGGGCGACGACCTCTCGAAGGTGCCGTACCTCTACCGGCTCTCCCGGAAGGCCAACGCGGTCATCCGCCAGAACATCTGGTCGAGCCTCGCCGTCAAGGCGGTGCTGGCGGTGGGCGCACCCCTCGGCCTCGTGTCGGTGGCGGTGGCCATCGTCGTCGGCGACATGGGGATGAGCCTCGGCGTGACCAGCAACGCGATGCGACTGGCGCGGGTCGAGCCCGAGGAGTAGGGCGCTCGCGAGGACCGGCTTTCTTCTGCGCGACGAGTCTATCCGTCGAGAATCGGGTGCGACTGGCGGAGCTCATCGATGAGCTCCCGGACGTCCTCGTCGGCCTCCTCGTCGGGCGTCAGCGGCCGCTTGCCGTCGAACGTCTCGTGGACCTCGGCCACGCTCTCGGCCAGCGTGTCGAGGCCGTAGCCGCCTTCGAGGACGAACCCGAGCGCCGCGTCGGTCTCGTCGGCGACGTCGCGGACCCGGTCGGCCAGCATGCCGTACCCCTCGGTCGAGACCCGCATCCGGGAGATGGGGTCGTGGCGGTGGGCGTCGAAGCCCGCGCTCACCAGCACCAGGTCGGGGTCGAACGCGCGGAACGCCGGCGCGACCAGGTCGTCGACGGCGTCGCGGTACTCGGGGTCGCCCGCGCCCGCGGGCAGCGGGAGGTTGAGGGTCGCGCCCTCGCCCTCCCCTTCGCCGGTCTCGTCGCTCTCGCCCGTCCCGGGGTAGAGGCCGTCTTCGTGGAACGAGGCGTAGAAGACGTCGCCGGCGTCGAAGAAGATGTCCTGGGTGCCGTTGCCGTGGTGGACGTCCCAGTCGAAGATGGCGACCCGGTCGGCGTCGACGTCGTCGGCCTCGACGACGCGGCGGGCCGCGACCGCGGCGTTGTTGAAGAAGCAGAAGCCCATCGCGTCGTCCTCGACCGCGTGGTGGCCCGGCGGTCGCCCGATGGCGAACGGCGTGTCGCGGCCGTCGTCGCCGTCGAGCGCGGCGCGGGCCGCCCACCGGGCCAGTCCGGCCGACCGGAGCGCGGCCTCCCACGTGGCTCGGACCGCCACGGTGTCGGGGTCCCAGTTGCCGCCGCCCGACTCGCAGAACTCCCGGAACTCCGCGACGTAGTCGGGGTCGTGGACCGCCTCCACGCTGGCCCGGTCGGCGGGCTCGGCGCCCACGTACTCGACGCCGTGCTTGCGCGCCAGCCCCTCCCTGATGGCCCGGAGCCGGTCGGGGTTCTCGGGGTGGCGCTCGCCCGTGTCGTGTGAGAGACAGTCCTCGCTGTAGCCGAAGTTCATAGTTAGGCGTCGGCCGTCCCCGACCACTCGGTAGTTGGTAGCACGTGTTCCATTCAAACGCAGCGGAATTTAACCGCTTCGCTCCGCCCGACCGTTCCGCCCGCGTCCGGACCGGACGCGTCCCGTCGGCGACGGGGCGGCGCCCTCGCGCGGACGGCCCGACCGACCTCATAGGGTCTGTCGTGATTCGTTACCGCCACGGCGATGCATATCGGCAGTGTCTGGCCGCGAACCGCCCGCAACTCGCAGTCGCTGCCGAAAATAGTCACGACAGTCCCTATCACCCGAACAGCTCGAAGTACGTCTCGATGTCCTCGGCCTTGACCGTCCGGCGGTCGGCGTGGCGCGCGAGGACGGCGGCCGCCTTCGCGACGTTGTCGGCGTAGTCCTCGAGGATGTCCGCCAGCGCGATGCGGGCGTCCATCGCCACCCGGTAGCTGTCGTCGATGTCGAGCCGCGCGATGCGGTCGACCGGCGCGACCGGGAGCTCGAGGCTGTCCTTGTCGACCACCTGCTCGACGCCGAAGTCCTGGCTCATCAGCGTCTTCCGGCCGTCCCGGGTGGCGCGCTCGGCGGCGTCGACCGCGAGTTCGGCCCCGTGGCGCTGGATGCGCCGGGCCAGCTCCTCGGCGGCGTCCGCGCTGACCCGGAGGTCTCCCGCGTTCCGTCTGATGATCGTGTCGACCGGAGCGAACGGCAGCTCGACGCTCATACCCAATTCCGGGAATCTCGCCTCCTTAGTTCTTTCCAAAGCTCGTTTCGGGCGGCCTGCGTCCGTTTCGGCGGGGTCGAGCGCGAGCGAGGTTCCGGCGGCACCGTTCCGTCCTCTGCTCGCCATCAGTCTGAAGAACCTCGCCGTGGTACGATGGTGGCGTGTCCGAAGACAATCCCCACGAGCGCGAGCGAGAGATGGCCGAGGAGAAGCGAGCGCCCGGCGAGGACCCCCAGGAGGCCGACGAGGATGCCGCCGAGGCCGAGCGGGCCCGCGAGGAGGAACTGGAGGACGAGACCCGCGTCGACGCCGACGAGGCCCGCGAGGACGCCGCGGGCGACCAGGAGAACGTCGACAACCACCGCGACGAGGAGCCCTTCGAGAGCTGAACTGCGTTCTCGAGTCGAGCGTCAGAACACGTCCTCGGCGTCGAGGGTGCCGTCGCTGAGTTCGCCCCGGGCGGTCACCTTCTGACCCAGGGTCACGTCGGCGCTCGACTCGACGCTGACCGTCTGCTCGCCGTCGTCGAGGATGATGGGGTCGCCGGCCTGCACGACGGTCCCCGTGAACTCGACGTGCTCGCCCTCACCGCCGCCTCCGTCACCGCCGGCGTCGCCACCGGCGTTCGCGGAGTCGGCGGTAGCGCCGGCCGAACCGGTACTTCCGGCCGTATCGCCGTCGCCGCCGAAGGCGTCGAGGCCCGTCTCGCCGCTGTCGCTCGCGGCGCTTCCGCCGTCGGCGTCGCCGCCGGCCGCGCCGGGCCCGGCCTCGCCGAGCACGGTCACGGTCGACTGCCAGCCCGCCGATCCCTCGATGTCGTCCTCCCAGCCGTCCTGGATCTCGATGTCGGCCAACTGGACCTCGTCGCCCGGAGCGATGTCCTTGTCCGCCTTCTCGCCCCAGAGCGCGACCCGGAGATCGCCGGTCTCGTCCTGCACGCGGATGTTGCGGACCTGGCCCTCCGAGCCGTCGTCGCGGTCGAAGGTGCGCTTGGGGTCAGCCGAGCGCACGACGCCGCCGACGTCGACCTCGTCGCCGATCTCCAGGTCGGCGATGTCGGCGGTCTCGGGCACGTATTCGACGTCCTCCTCGATCTCCTCGACGGCGCCGCGGTTGCCGACGTGGAGCTCCAGGCTGCCGTCGCGCTCCCGGACGTAGCCGTCGACCACCTCGACCGAGACGCCGGGGTCGAGTTCCTCGGCGCGGTCGGTGCGCTCGTCCCAGAGCGTGACGCGGATGCGGCCGGTCGGGTCGCCCAGCTTGAGGTTGGCGACCTTCCCCTCCGAGCCGTCGTCCCGGGAGAACGTCCGGACCGCGTCGGTGTCGAGCACCTTCCCGCGGAGGTTCACGTCCGAGAGGCCCAGCGAGAGGTCCTCGACCCGGTAGGTGTCCTGGACCTGCACGTCGATGTCGGTCTCGTCGTCGGGTTGGGCCTGGTCGACGTTGACCTCCACGCCGTTGTACCCCTCCTTGGGGCGGCCCGCGATGCGGAGGGTGTCGCCGACCTCGAGTTCGTCCTCGCCGGCGTCGGCCTGCTTGTCCCAGAACGTGATGCGTATCGAGCCGGTCTCGTCGGCCACCTCGACGTTGAGCACGCGGCCGTCCTCGCGGTCCTCGTCGTCGCGCTCGAACGTGCGCACGTCGCCGACGCCGACGACCTTCGCCACGAACTTGACCTCCTCCATGCCCGGTTCGATGTCCGCGACGCTCTCGACCTCGCCGCCCTCCTCGTCCAGCTCGTGGGCGATGAGCATCGCGGCCGTCTCCTCGTCGGCCAGCCCGCCCATCTGCTCGACCTTCTCCTCGACCGCCTCGCGGAACTCCTCCAGCGAGACGTCGGCGTCGAGGTCGGCGTAAACGTCCTCTATCGCGCCCATGGTGTTTCTCGACGACTGGTTGTGGTTGCTGGTGTATGTCTGTGTCGGTACGCCACGATGACCGGTTCTCGTCGCTCCATCCGGGATAAATGCTCGCGGCGTCGCGCCGGGCCGGCGGTCGTTCGTCCCGCCGGTTCCCGGCGACGACCCCTTACACGTTGGCGATGGACTCGCACCGACCGCGGACCTCGACCCCCGACGCTCCGCCTGCTCCAAACTGAGAACGCGGTACACGTTGGTCGCGAACGGACTCTCCGCGTCCACGGCGCCACAGGGACCCCGGACCTCGTCGTCGGTTGCGAAGTGATACGACCCGGATATCGCTTCCCGTGCTTGAATAGTAATCACCGCGTGCCTGCGTCGTGCCCCTATCGCTCCGCCAGGAACTGGACGAGGGTCTCCACTCGCTCGTCGGGACGGTACCGAACCGACCCCGACTGGGCGTCGTACCCGACCAGATCGTGGTCCGCCAGCTTCGGGAGGTGGACGTGGTGCAGCTCCGCTCTGGCCGTCTCCGTCGACGGCGCTTCCCCGGTCGCGTCTTCGACCTTCGCGCGGGCGAGCTTGCGGCTCAGTGCCTCGACCGACGCCACCTCCGTGTCGGCGGTGAGAACGCACGAAATTCGGTAATGCAGTTACTAAGCCGTATCGGTACCCCGACGAACACTCGTTGCGTACCAACTCTCCGCTCTCAGTCCGACCCGTGAGAAAAACTCCGTCCGCATCCTGCCCCCGAACGTGCCGCCGTTCGTAGTAGGAACCTGCCGCGGGGGGCAGGTTCGGCGCGCAGCGAGCGGTGGTTGGGACACGTTCTGCTGCGCGCCAGTTCAAGGTTTGGGGGGCCCCGCCTTTGTAGTTTGTGTGATAAAGTGAGTAAATGAACCGACATCGGTGACGGCGTATCGACGGCGACCCAGCCCCGGCCTCCTCGCCGGAGCTTCCGGCCGAGAATCCCGTATCGCGGAACAAGACAACGACTAAACGCCGCGAGGCCCTACCTCCGGTATCTCCGGGTCAGCCCCGGTGGTTGGGACACTATGGCTGAGACCGACAAACAAGCGGAGGCCGCTGGATTGCTCCAGCAACTCGGCCTCAAAGAATACGAAGCGAAGTGTTTCGTCGCACTGACGCAGGTACAGACGGCGACGGCCAAAGAGATCAGCGAGATCGCCGACGTTCCCCGGACGCGGGTGTACGACGCGATTCGCGTGCTGGAGGCGCAGGGGCTGGTCGAGATCCAGCACACCAACCCCCGCCAGTACCGGGGCGTCCCGCTCGAGGAGGCCGCCCAGACGCTCCGGCGCCAGTACGAATCGCGCATCGACGAACTTCAGGAGACGCTCGACGCCATCGAACCGGCCGAGACCGCCGACGAACCGGTGACCCACGAGGTGTGGTCGCTCTCGGGCAGCGACGGGATCACGAGTCGGACGCTCCAGTTGCTCGAGGACGCCGAGAACGAAGTCGTGTTCATCATCAGCGAGGAGTCGCTGATGACCGACGAGTTGGTCGAGGCGCTGTCCGGGTGCGCCGCCCGCGGCGTCGACATCCTCGTCGGCACGGTGACGCCGGGCCTTCAGGACGAACTGCGCGAACGTGTCCCCGACGCGGAGGTGTTCGTATCGGAACTCGAATGGCTCCACGCGAACGGCGAGGACCAGGTGGCCATCGGTCGGATGCTGCTGGTCGACCAGAACACGATCCTCCTGAGCTCGGTCGAGGAGTCGGGCGGCGGGGAGAAGGCCATCTTCGGCCGCGGCTTCCAGAACGGTCTCGTCGTCATCACGCGCCGACTGATGGCGACCGGGCTGCTGCCGCTCCGGGACCCCCGTCAGTGACGACGGACGGACCGTTCGAGCGTCCCCGCGGTGGCGGCCGGGTGGCCTTCACCGACGAGGACCGCCGCGTCACCGTGCTCAGCGGCTCGCAACTTCTGATTCGGACCGCGGAGAACTGACGCTTGCCCGTCGAAGCGCGCCGGCGGTCGACGACCGCGGTCGCCCGTGCGAACCGGGACCCGGCGGCTCCGGCCGCCCTACCGGTCGGCGGTCACCCCCGGATCGTCCTCGCCGTCCAGTTCGAGGTACTGGAGGGCCTGGCGGATGTGGAAGTTCTTCTCGTCGCCGTCCTCTGTCTCCAGCGCGGCCTCCAGTTCGCGTATCGCCGTCTCCTGGTCCCGGCGCTCTGCCATATTCGAGACAATCTGCTCCCGTATTAATAGGTTTAACTCATCTCCGGGTGACGACACGTCGCCGCGAACGGCGCGCGTACGGCCGACTCGCCGGTCTCCGTCAGGACTCCGCGGTCGCGACCGTCGTCGACTCGTCCATCGCGTCGTGGACGACCGTCACGGTCGCGGGCAGTCCGCCGTCGAACGCGAACGTGGCTTCGTAGGCTATCCGGGCGATGCACTCGGCGCACGCGTTGGCTCCGTCCGACTGCACCGCCGCGACTGTCACCTCGAGCGTACCGGTCTCGGGGTCGTAGCTCGCGTCGGCCAGCTCCGCGGTGTGGCACGGGTCCGACGCGCGGAGCGTCCCGGTGACGACGACCGAGTCGCTCCCGGCGGCGAACTCCACGCTGGCGTCGTTGCCCGGCGTCCCGCACCCCGCGTCGGTGACCTCCAGCCCGGTGTCGGTCAGCGTCGACTCCCCGTCTCCGGTCGTCGTTCCGCCGTCGGTCGTTCCGTCTTCGGGTTGCCCGGTTCCCCCGCCGGGCCGGTTCCCGCCGAGGCAGCCGCCGAGCGAAGCGCCGGCGAGGACCGCTCCGAACCGGGCGAGCAGTTCGCGTCGTTCCATGCGACGAGCCACGGACTCCTATTTCAAAGTACCTGCGGATGGAAAAATATCTGTTTGAGTCTGCGCACCACTGCCACCCCGCCGCCAGACCGTAACCCCTATTAGTAGAACCGGCCAACGTAGAGTCGAGTCCTGGTAGGGTAGTGGACTATCCTCTTGGCTTGCGGAGCCAGGGACCGGAGTTCAAATCTCCGTCAGGACGCTCATTCCTCGCGACCGCTTCGCTTCGCTCAGCAGTCGCATCGTCATTCGCGTCCTGGCGTGCTTCACGCTCGCTTCGCTCGCGTGAAACTCCGTCAGGACGCTTCTACCCAGCCCAACGACGACGAGCGAAGCGAGGAGTCCATGTGCACCTTGCTCTCTCGACCGGGAGACGAGCAGACGAATCGCGCGCGGACCGACAGCCCCGTCACCCGGCCGCGCCCCGTATCCGGGCCAGCTCCTGCCGGACCGCCCGGCGGTTCACCAGCAGGAATCCCGCCAGGATGCAGCCGAACCCCAGGAGCGACAGCGCGGCCAGCCGCTCGTCGAGGTACCACCAGCCGACGACCGCGGCCACGGGCGGGACGCCGTAGTTGACGAGGTTGACCGCGAACGGGCCGCTGCGCTCCAGCAGCGTGAAGTAGATGCCGTAGCCGAGCGCGCTCCCGCCGACCCCGAGGTACGCGACGGCGACCAGCGTCGGTACCGCCCTCGGGAGCGCGACGGGCTCGCCGGCGACGAGGCTCGCCGCGTGGAGCAGCACCGCCCCGAGCGCCATCGACCAGCCGGTCAGCGAGAGGCTGTCGACGTTCCCGTCGAAGCGCCGGACCAGGACGCTGCCCGAGGAGAGGGCCAGCACCGCGCAGAAGACGAGCGCCGCGCCGAGGGCGTCGCCGCCGGCGTTCGACGGACTCGGACGGGCGACCAGACCGACGCCGAGCAGGCCCAGCCCCACGCCCGCGACGCTGCGGGCGTCGAGTCCGTCCGTGTCGAGCAGGAGCGCGGCGAACACCGCCGTCATCACCGGGTTCAGGCTGTAGACGACCGCCGCGACCGCCCCGGAGGTGTAGACCTGCCCGACGAACAGGAAGAAGACGTTCGCGAACACCAGCAGCGTGCCGCCAGCGAGAACGCCGAGCGCCGCCGGACGGCCGCGCGGGAGCGAGAGCCGACCCAGCGCGGCCAGCCCGCCCAGCGCGACCGCCGCGCCCAGGTCGAAGCGGTAGGCCGCGAACAGCAGCGGGTCGAGCGTCTCGAGGCCGACCTCGATGGCGGTGAAACCGCCGCCCCACAGCAGGGCCAGCGCGGCGAACAGCGCGGCGTCGCGGTACCTGGTCACAGGTGGAGTTGCGTCGGCGACGGCTTGAGGCTGTCCGTCCGCGGGCGGAGCCCGAAACCCCCTTGCCGGCGAGCCCCGTACCACTCGCCGATGGACAACCACCTCCGGGCCGGCGTCGCCGTCTACAACGACGGCGAGTACCACGCGGCCCACGACGCGTGGGAGGACCACTGGCTCGACCTGGACGCGGGGACCGACGACGAGCGGTTCCTCCACGGGCTCATCCAGTTCACGGCCGCGGTCCACCACGCCAGCGGCGCGAACTGGCCGGGGGTCCGGGGGCTCGCCGAGAGCGCAGCCGAGTACCTCGACGACGTGCCGGCCGACTACCGCGGCGTGAACGTCGGCGAGGTCCGTGCGTACCTCCGGGCCGTCGCTGCCGACCCCGAGCACGTCGAACGGGTCGCGCCGCCCGACCTGACCCACGAGGGCGTCGCGCTCCGCCCCGAGGACCTGCGCTTCGAGGCGGCCGCCGGCGCGGCGGAAGTACTGGCCGAGGAGCACGGCTACGACGAGGAGATCCTCGAGAAGGCGGTCGCGTACGCCCGCGACGATCTCGACGCCGACCGCGCCACCAGCCAGTTCGTCACGTTCGTGATGGACTTCGCGCGCGACGAGGCGAACCGGGCCATCGTCTTCCGGCGACTCCGGGACGCGGTCGGCAAGCGCGACCACGAGGAGGAGGACGTGGCCGGGCTGTTCGACTGACCTTCGCCGGACCGCCGATCAGTCCTCGACGAACCGGCAGACCTGCAGGAGCATCTGGAGCACCTGCGAGCGGTCGACGAGGCGGACGTCCTGGCTCCGCTCGTCGTAGTCGACGATGCCGTAGTCGCGCAACCGGGGCAGGTGCTCGTGGTGGAGCGTCGCGCGCATCCGGTCGCACTCCTCCTCGGAAACCTCCGACGGCTCGCGGTCGGCGGTCTGCGCGGCCACCTGTCGGGCGAGCTCGTCGACGGTGGTCACCGGATCGTCGCTCAGGCGGTACAGCAGGTACCGGCGACGCTCGTCGCCCAGGGTGCGAAGGTAGCGGTCGAGTCGCGAAACGCCTCCGTCCTCCCGCAGTCGGTCACCCCCTTTCATTATCTCTGTCCTCGAGCTCACTAAGCGTCAGACAACTCTGTGTATTATAACACGACGGCCCTACCTAAGTATGGCGATATGTTTCAAAATTTTCAAGATACAACGAGCGGTGTTGAATTATTATATAAAACATATTTGAGCGTTCATTTTTATCGTTCGTCGGATGTTGTTCGGCGCTACGTATTTTATACCCCCCTCGGTAGCTTCACGGAGACGAAGATGATATCGGCACAACGACGGCCGCTCGGGCCATCGCTGACGTCGCTGCTCGTCGAGGAGATCGCGAACCACAAGGGCGTCGATCCGGACGACCCCGGGTTCTGCCTCTACGAGGACACCGACCCCGAGGCGCTCGAACTCCTGCTGGAGGGGACCGAGGGCCCGATGACCACGCGATTCCGGATCGCCGGTGTCGACGTGACCGTCGAGAAGACCGACGCGGGGGACATCAGCGTCGACGTCGAGTCCGCGGTCCAGCAGCGACCGACCTCGGACTGAGGTCGTCGCCGCTCCGACGGGGGTATCGAAGCGGGACTCGGCGGGAAAGAGGCGGAAGCGGGTGGACGGACGGCAGAGGGCTCAACAGGGGAACGGAGCGCGAACCGCCGCCGCCGGCAACTCGTCACGTCGGCGATATATGCTTTCTGTTCCGGTCGATTCGGTCAGTCGCGCGTCCGACGCCGTCAGTTCCCCGCGGGGCACTCGGCGTCCGCGAACTCCGCGGAGTTGTCCTGGGGGTCGTAGCCCAGCACCTCCTTCGCGCGCTCGATGGAGTAGTACTTCCGGTCGTTGTCCGAGATGCCGTAGACGACCTCGAAGCCGTAGTCGGCCCGGATACACCTGTCGAAGAGGTGGGCGCAGTCGCGGTGGGAGAGCCACATCGCCTGGCCGCGCTCGTAGTCGCGCGGCGGGTGGTTCCGGGTGAGGTTGCCGATGCGGACGCAGACGACGCTCAGGCCGTACTCGTCGTGGTAGTACCGCCCCAGGATCTCGCCGGTCGCCTTGCTGACGCCGTAGAGGTTGCCCGGCCGGGGGAACTCGTCGCCGTCGAGCCGGAACTCGTCGTCGGTCCGGTACATGTCGGGCGTGCGCTCGTCGGTCTCGTAGGCGCCGACCGCGTGGTTCGACGAGGCGAACGCGACCTTCTCGACGCCCTCGTCGACCGCCGCCTCCAGCACGTTCCGGGTGCCGTCGATGTTGTTGGTCAGGACGCTGTTCCACGGGGCCTCCGGCCGGGGATCGCCCGCGAGGTGCACGACCGCGCCGACGTCCGCCATCGCGTCCCGGACCGCCTCCTCGTCGGTGATGTCGGCGACGACGAACTCGTGGTCGGTGTCGCGGGTCGGCGGGTCCCGGTCGAGCAGCCGCCACTCGTACTCCCCCGACAGCTCCGAGAGGATGGCCTGCCCGACGCGGCCCTCCGCGCCCGTAAGCAGGACTGGGTCGTCCATTCAACTGAAGGGAGGGAAGCGGGTGATAAGTAAGGTGCGATTCGGACGGGCCTACTCGTCGCTCGCGACCAGCGGGACCAGTTTGTCGCGTCCCAGGTTCGCGGCGAACGCGAGCGCGACGACGCCCATGACCGCGAACCAGCCGGCGAGCAGCGCGTCCCCGCCGGCCAACTGCTGGAGGCTGTTGTACTCCGCGACGAGACCGACCGCCGACAGCGCGAGCGTCCCGAGCGCGTACGCCACGAGCCCGACCGCCTCGGTCCCGAGTTCCGTCAGGAGTTCGTACATGTCCCGTCGGACGAACTCCGTATATAAATCGCTTTTGCGACTCCGCGATTGAGGAACCCTTTTGTTCCCCGGCCGC
Source organism: Halorussus rarus (assembly GCF_003369835.1). Taxonomy (NCBI): domain Archaea; kingdom Methanobacteriati; phylum Methanobacteriota; class Halobacteria; order Halobacteriales; family Haladaptataceae; genus Halorussus; species Halorussus rarus. The sequence goes on from NZ_QPMJ01000003.1 coordinate 365,274, forward strand.
GGACCTGCGGGCATGGGCCGATACGGTGACATCAACTATCAACGGGTGACGAAACTCGGCTTCCTCGCGAGCATCGCCGTCTTCGCTATCGGCGCGGGCGGCGAACTCTCCGCCGCGGCCATGCACCTCTCGCTTCCGGCGTGGGAGGACGCGCTGTTCACCGATCTGGAGATTCTCGGCACGCTCGGCGCGCTGCTCGTGCCTCTGTTCTTCGGCGTCGTCCTCCCGCTGACCGAGTAGCGACCACCGGAAACGCGGATAAAAGAGGGAGACGCCTCAGGCGAGTCGCGCGAACGCCAGGTTGCCGCTGATGTTCTTGATGTAGATCTGCACCACGTCGCCCTCCTGGGCGCCGGGGACGAAGATGGTGTACTTGCCCTTCTCGGCGACGCCGTCGCCCTTCCGGCCGGTGCCGGTGATCTTGACCTCGTAGGTGGCGCCCTCCTCGACCGCCTCGCGGTTCTGGTTCTGGCTCTGCGTCGAGCGCTTGGTGACCGGTCGGAACGCCCCGCAGGCGTCGCACCGCAGCATCAGGTTGCGGTTCTCGCGGACCAGCCGGGTGTCCGGCAGGCCGCACTCCGAGCAGAGCACGAACTCCTGGACGTAGCTCTCCAGGGCGGCGTCGAAGTCAGACCCGGAGAAGGTGCCGTTGTAGCGCGCCCGGCCGTCCTCGAGCTTCCCGTTGGTGCCGAGCTCGCGCTGGAGCGCGCTGTGGATGTGCTCGGGGTCGCGCCCGAGCGCGTCGGCGATGTCGCTCAGGTTCGTGAACCGCGTGAACGCCCCGTCCTTCTGCGCGTCGGCGTTCGGGTAGCTGAACCGTTCGTCCTGACCCTCGAAGTCGGGGGTCGCGTCCATCGCTCTGTCGAGATTCGATGCGTAGTCCATGGGGACGGAAGGTCTCGGACACGGATAGGTATTCCGTGATGAACCGGGCCACGGACCGGGCGGCTTTTCTCTCCCGCCCGCGACACGTCGGCCATGGACGACCGCGACACCGACGCCGGCGATTCAGTCGATGCCGAGCACACCGACCGCGGGGGGTCCCCGACCGACGGCGAGGCGGCCTGCTTCGAGGCGGGCGTCAAGTTCGGCGCGCTCTACCACCAGTTCGCCGGCACGCCGGTCAGCCCCGCGAGCGCGCCCAGCCTCGAGACCGCCATCGAGGACTCCATCGAGAACCAGCCGTTCTGCGAAGCTGTGACGGTGGACATCCTGACCGAGAAACTCGAGGCTGAAATCGACCGCGTTCCCGCGAGCGACAGCGAGGGGGAACTCGAGGGAGGCGGTCTCGTCGACGGCGAGGCAGCGTCCTCCGGTGGCTATACGGAACTCACCGGCCGGTTCATGGAAGTCGAGATCGTCGTCGACCGCGCGGGCGTCGAGGTCGTCACCCGGATGGAGATGGAGGACGGCTACCCGCTGATGAGAGTCGAGTCCGTGACCGAGCGGTAGCTACTCACCAATCGTTCCACCGGCTTCGCCGGTCCGAACGACGCTCTCGGCCCGAAACCGTCCGACCGCGTCCGATTACGCCGGGCTCGGCGTCTGGACCGTAGACATGTAGGCCGTGATGTCGGTCGTCGTGAGCATGCCGACGACGCCCTCCTCCTCGTCGACGACCGGGACGTGGTGGAACCCCTCCTCGATCATCAGGTCGGCGACGTCGCGTACCTCCGCGTTGGCGGTGGTCGTCGTCACGTCGGTCGACATGTAGGTCTCGACGGTGGCGTCGGTCGCCCACCGCTGCTCGGCCGCGATCTGGACGAAGTCCGTGGCGGTCAGGATGCCCAGCAGTTGCCCGTCCTCGTCCGTGACGACGACCGACCCGATACCCTCGTCGATCATCGTCTCGGCGGCGACGTGGGCCGCCGTATCCGGTGCGACCGTCTCGACGGGCGAGGACATGAGCCGTCCGACGAAGATGTCTTCCATGGGTGTCCGTTGCTCCGCTTCGCTGAAAAGTATTCGCTTCGGGGACGCGTGAGGCCGCGTAGGGTCCCGATTCGCACGGGCGACCGCGCCACCGCATCGGGTCGTTCCTTTCGATTCGTCCCGGCGTTCCCCGGCCGAGTTACCGGATTTCACTTTCAGTTTCGGGCGTGGGTTTAAAAGGAATCGCGCCGAACGGGAACGTATGAGCCAATCGACACTCGACGAGGACGAGCTGTTCGGCGAGGCGGCCAGCGAGGTCCGCGAGGACGTGGAGGCCAGCCTCAACGAGGCCACCGCGGCGCTCCCCGACGCCGACGACATCTGGACGGTCGAGGCCGACAACACCCTCGGCGCGCTCAACGCGCTCAACTCGGCGCTCGACACCGGCGACGCCGAGGACGCCCTCCGCGACGCCAAGAAGTGGTACACGATGGGCGAGCGCGCCGACGCCTTCGACGACGCCGACGACCTCGAGGCCGAGATCGAACGCGTCGGCGACGCCATCGAGGACATCGAGGACGCCCGCGAGCAGGTCGGCGACCTCACCAGCACGATCCCGGGGCTCAAGAACGCCCTGGAGGAACTCGGCGCCGACGCTGAGGACGGGGCAGCCGAGGACGCAGACGAAACCGACGCCGAAGAGGGCGAGGAGGCCGACCCGGAGGACGCGGCCGGCGCCGAGGAAGCCGAAGCCGCGGAGTGACGGCCTCCTTCAGAACGACTCGTCGGTGTTCTCGCCCTCGTTGCCGGTGCCGCGGTCGGAGTAGCCCTTCCGCCCCACGGCCTCGCCGCCGACCCGGTTCAGCACCGTCTGTCTGACCTCGTCGGCCGACTCGAACTCCTCGTCGCCGCCGGTCACCAGCACCTCCTCGAACGACTCCGAGCCGTCTGACATGCCGATCTCCCGGTCGCCGTACTTCTCGAGCAGTTCCTCCGCCGAGACGGGGTAGTCCTCGTTCTCGAGGTCGTCCTCGATGTTACTGAAGTCGAGCCCGAGCGTTCGGTCGTCGTCGCCGGATTCGCTCATACCGGAACTACACCGCGAACTCGAATAAGGCGTGTGGCCCCGAATCCCCCGTCTACAAGTCCGCGCTCGCCCTCTACCCCGGCATGAACCTCTTCGACTCGACGTGGACCGACGCCGACGCGGTCGACACCGACCTCGCGCTCCTGCCGGTCGGCAGCACCGAGCAGCACGGCCCCCACGCGCCGCTGGGCACCGATGTTCTCACCGCCGAGGCGGTCGCCGAGGCCGGCGCCGACGCCTACGACGGCGAGGTCGTGGTCGCGCCCGCGATCCCGGTGGGCGTGGCCGCCGAGCACCGCCAGTTCACCGGGACGCTGTGGGTCGCCGAGGACACCTTCCGGGACTACGTCCGGGAGACGGTCGCCAGCCTCGCCCACCACGGCTGGGACCGGGTCGTCCTCGTCAACGGCCACGGCGGCAACGTCGGCGCACTCCGGGAGGTCGCCTCGACCATCGTCCGCGAGGACGACACCTACGCGGTCCCGTTCACGTGGTTCGAGGCGGTCGGCGACCACGCCACCGACATGGGTCACGGCGGCCCCCTCGAAACCGCGATGCTCCGCCACGTCGACCCGGACCTGGTGGCGGAGGATCGTATCGAGGAAGCGCGCGAGGGCGCCAGCGACGGCTGGGGCGAGTGGGTCAGCTACGCCAACCTCGCAGTCGACTCCGCGGAGTTCACCGAGAACGGCGTGGTCGGCGACCCCGCGGACGGCCCTGCCGAGCGCGGCGCGGAACTGCTGGACCTGGCCGCCGAGGCGCTCGCACAACTGCTGGAGGCCGTCGAGTCTCGGGACGTGGAACTGCCGCCGCACAAGTGAGCCCGAATTTCGGAACCCCTGCGGTCGGCGTGCGCTGGCGCGACCCCCGTGTCTTGCTGAGCGGAGCGAAGCAAGGCTCGGAAGACGAACGCAGTGAGTCTTCCGGTGGTCGCGCCAAACCGCGCGAGGGCTGAGGACCACAGGGAACGCAGTGACCGAGGACCGCAGGCGGTTGGGGAGGCGTGAGGCCCGCGGTCGCGGTGCGGTGCGGGACAGAGGTGACGGCAATAGCTTCCTCCAGTGTGTTCTCGGGCTTTGCCGAGTAGTCACTCCGAGCAGTCCACGGGAACGCCTAACTCACAGGCCCACAAACGCACACGACATGGTCCGCGTCCTCTCCGACGCCGAGATCGCCGACTGCCTCGACCTCGGCGACCTCCTGGAGGTCGTCCGCGAGGCGTTCGTCAAGCAGGGCCGCGGCGAGGTCGAGCGCCCGGACCGCCCGCACTTCCCGGTCGGCGCGGGACTCGACTGCGGCGATTCCGACCACCCAGCCGACCCTACCGACGCCGACGACTCCGCCGACCTTGATGACCCCTGCGGCACCGGCCTCGTGATGCCGGCGTACGTCCACGGCGCCCAGCACTACGCGACGAAACTGGTCGGGGTCCACGAGGGCAACGCCGAACGCGGCCTGCCCACGGTCAACGCCCAGATTGCGCTCACCGAGGCCGCCACCGGGCTACCGACCGCCTACCTCGCCGGTACCAGAATCACCAACGCCCGGACGGGGTGCATCGGCGGGTTGGCGGCGGCCGAACTCGGCGTCCCGAGTTCGACTCCGGACGGCGAATCCGGTCTGGTCCTCGCGCTCGTCGGCGCGGGCACGCAGGCGCGCTGGCAGGCCCGCGCCATCGCCGCCGCAACCGACCTCGCGTCGGTGCGGGTCTACTCGCCCAGCGACTCCAGGGACGCGTGCGCCGCCGACCTCCGGGGGGAACTCGACCTCCCGAGCGATGCGATCCGGGCCGCCGACTCCCCCGAGGAAGCCGTCTCGGGCGCCGACGTGGTCGTCACGGCCACCACGGCGACCGACCCCGTGTTCCCCGGCGGGGCGCTCGACCCCGGCGCCCTGGTCGTCGCGGTCGGCGCCTACACAGCCGGGATGCGCGAACTCGACGCCGAGACGTTCGAGCGCGCGAGCCGTGTCTTCGCCGACGTACCCGAGGAGGTCGCCGAGATCGGGGACACGCTGGAGGCCGACGTCGCCGAGACCGACCTGATTCCCTTCTCGGCGGTGCTGGAGGGCCGCGCGGGTCGCGGGACCGACGACGAGATCCTAATCGTCGAGAGCGTCGGGACCGCGGTGCTCGACGCCGCAGCGGCCGGGCACGTCTTCGACCGCGCCGACGAACGCGGGGTCGGCGAGGAGATCTCGCTGTAGTCCCGGATGGTGTCGGCGCCACGTCTTTTGGCTCGCCTAAAACCGAAGGTGTTTTGTCGTGTTTAGGCAGACCTAAATCGTATGTCGGAGCAATCCGAGACCGATGTGTCCCGGCGACGGCTGCTGACTGTCGGCGGAAGCGTGGCGGTCACGGCGGGGCTGGCCGGCTGTACCGGCGGTACCGACGGGACCGATTCGACCGCGGCCACGTCCGGTACTGAGACCACACCGACCGAGACGACGCGGTCGACTCCCACCGATGACGGATCGTACTCCGTGACGATGGAACCGATGGGCGAGGTCGCCTTCGAGTCGGTGCCCGAGTCGTGGATGGCCTACTTCAGCACCTACGGCGACATGGGCGTCGCGCTCGGCCAACTCGACGGGCTTCAGGGCCTCATTTTCACAGACAACTGGCCGCTGCAGTTCTACGACTACCTCCCCGGCGTGGAGGTCTCGTTCGACGACGTCACCCAGCTGTTCGGCGAGGGCAGTCTCGACAAGGAGGCCTTCTACGCGATGGATTCGGACGTCCACCTGATGGACCCGAACTTCATCCAGCGCCTCGACGACAACTGGGCGGACGAGGACTTCGAGGAGATCGCCACCAACGTCGGGCCCATCATCGGCAACTCGATTCGTCGCCGGGGCGAGGAGTGGCACGACTACAGGTACTACTCGCTGTACGACGCCTTCGAGAAGATCGCGCAGGTCTTCCAGGAGCGGGAGCGCTACCGAGCGCTCAAGCGGGTCCACGACTCGTTCATCGCGGACGTGCAGTCCCGGCTCCCCGCCGAGGCGGACCGCCCGAAAGTCGGTCTGCTGTCGGTCAACTCCGACTTCGAGGAGGGGTCGTTCTACGCCTACCCCACCGTCGACGGCGGCAACGGGAAGAAGCAGTACCAGGACCTCGGCATCGGGGACGCCTTCGGCGAGCACATCGACGGCGGCTACGCCAAGTGGGACTACGAGCAACTGCTCGAAGCGGACCCCGACGCGCTGGTGTTCTCCTACGGCTTCTCGCACGCCACGGCCGAGCAGTTCGAGAGTCGGATGCAGGCCATGCGCGAGGACCCGGTCGGCCGACAGCTCTCGGCGGTACAGAACGACAGGCTCTACCGCGGCGGCACCTCCTACCAGGGCCCCATCGTCAACCTGTTCCAGACCGAGATCGCGGCCAAGCAGTTCTACCCCGAGGTCTTCGGCGCGTGGAACGGGCTCGACACCCTCGCGGACGAGAGCCAACGCCTGTTCGACCACCAGCAAGTGGCCGACGTGATCACCGGCGACTTCTGAGGGGCGGCGACGCGCGCCCGCGGCGATTCAGTCCTCGGGAACGCCCGGTTCGGCGTCGGTCGCCGCGCCGCCGCGCTCGGTCCCCTCGCCCTCGTCGATGACGGTCGCCTTCCAGGTCCCGCGAGTGAACCACAGCGCGGCGGCGATCGCCCCGAGGACGTTGCCCATCGCCATGCCGACCCAGATGCCGGTCGCGCCCATGCCCGCGACGAACGAGAGGTAGTACACCGTGGGCACCCGGCCGATCCAGAGAGCGACCGCCGAGAACGCCATCGCTGTCTTGGTGTTGCCCGCGCCGCGGTACGCGCCGAGCATCACCTGGAGCACCGCCATGAAGGTGAACTCGACCGAGCGAATCCGGAGGTAGGTCGCGCCGTGCCGGACCGTCTCGCGGGCGGCCTCGGTCCCGGTCGCCATGAACACCGCGACGATGGGCTCTGGAACAAGCGCGGCGACGATGGCGACCGCGAACATCACCGCCGCGCCCACCTTCGCGGCGATCCAGACCGCGCGCTCGGCCCGGTCGGCCTTGCCCGCTCCGAGGTTCTGGCCCACCATCGTGTTGGTCGCCCGACCCAGCCCCATCGCCGGGAGGAACACGAGCGACGCGAGGCGGTTGCCCAGGCCGTAAGCCGAGACCACCGGCGGCGCGAACTGAACCACCATCGCGGTCAGGGTGATCATCGCCAGCGCGCTCATCGACTGCTCGAGCGTCGAGGGGACGCCGATGCGGACGATGTCCCAGATGTAGCTCGCGTCGGGGACGAGGTACGCCGTCTGGACGTCCGGGCCGGCCCGCGCGACGAACAGGACGTAGAACCCCAGCGCGCTCGCGACGCCCCGGGAGATGATGGTCGCCAGCGCCGCGCCCTCGATCTCCATCGCCGGGATCACCGCCGACTCGATGCCCAGTGCCGGAACCGGGCCGACGCCGAAGATGAGCAGCGGGTCGAGCACGACGTTGAGCGCGACCGAGACGATCATCACCCGCATCGGCGTCCGGGTGTCGCCGTACCCCCGCATCAGCGACGTGAACACGAAGAAGCCGAACAGGAACGGGAGGCCGAGGAAGAACACCTTCATGTACTCGGCCGCGAGCGGGACGACCTGCTCGGTGGTCGCGCCCTGACTCGGGAGCGCCCCGAGCATCGCGTCGGTCGAGAGGAAGCCCACCAGGCTCAACACGAGCGCCAGCGCGGTGACGAACGTCAGGATCTGGCCGGCGACCTTCCCCGCCGACCCCTCGCTGGCGGCGCCGGTGTACTGGGCGACCAGGATGGAGCCGGCGGTGGTGAACCCGCCCGCGATGGAGATGAGCAGGAAGATGAGCGGAAAGGCGAGGCTCATCGCGCCCACGGCGTCGGCCGACAGCCGCCCGAGCCAGAACGTGTCGGCGATGTTGTAGGTGACCTGCAGCAGCTGGATGACCACGATGGGCCACGCCAGCTTGAACATCGGGCCGAGGAGTCCGCCCTCGGTGATCGTGTCGTCCGCGTGATTCATTGAATTTCGAAACGAAAGGGTAAGATTTGAAGGTTGCGAGTCGGTCGTCGGTCCGCCGGAGCTTCGGTCTGCCGACACTACTCGCGGGGCTTATAAATGAATTTGCGAGAAATGATACCGATTGGCGCAGTTGCTCTGCGAAAGGCCCAGCTCCGAGAGTTGTACTTCGTCGATCCACAGGAGTATCCCGACGAACCCGAGAACCGCCGCGTATTTGCCGATTTCGGTCGCCAACTGACCCACGCCGAGAGTTCTGAGACTGCAGCGGTGAGTGGAACCCAGATAGCAGTCACAACTGCATATGCAACTGCGAATCCGAGGACCGTCCGCCAACCGCCTTGGAACACGATGCGGTTCTCAATTATGACTCACGCCGTTGGATGATCCGCGTTCATCCAGCCGAATCTTGACTGGTTCCCCGGGCTTGAGGTTCGAACTGGCGATTAGATCCGGACGTGAACTCGAAACGAGGTCGAACGTGTAGTTATTGAATATCGTGGCGAGCACGGTCTTCATCTCCATGCGCGCAAATCGCATGCCGATGCAGTGACGGGGCCCGCCACCGAAGGGGAAGTACGCGTACTCGGGGCGGTCCGATTCCCCAGCGAATCGGCCCGGGCGAAACGTCTCGGGGTCATCCCACCACGCCGGGTCGCGGTGGACGACCCACTGGGGCAGTACTAGCGTCGTTCCTTCGGGGACGTCGTACCCTGCCAGCTCGACATCCTGCGTTGCTTCGCGGAAGAACATGTAGACGGGCGGGTAGAGGCGCAGTGCCTCGTCGATTACCCGTTCCGTGTGTTCGAGTTCGGGGAGGTCGTCAGCGGTCACGTGTCCGCCACAGACGGCGTCGATTTCCGCACAGAGCCGCTCCTGTTCCTCCGGGTTTTGAGCGAGACAGAGGAGCGTGTATGTGAGACCGAGCGCCGTAGTCTCGTGACCGGCGAAGAGGAACGTGACCATGTTGTCTCGGAACTCCTCCTGCGTCATGTCGCTCGCTTCGACGAACTCGACGAGTATCGACAGCAGGTCGTCGCCCCGGTTCTCCGGCGATTGGTCCCGGCGCTCAGTTGCCAAGTCATCGATGAAGGTCCGAAGGCGTTCGAGTTCCCGTCTGTATCGCCGATTGGTCGGCGTCGGAATTGAATCAGGGAGGAACGACCAGAACCGGCTGGTGTCGAAGCGCGCGAGAATGGCGTCCGACGCCTCAGCCACGACGGGTTCGTCCGTAACGTCCACACCGAACAGCGTCCGTCCGAGGACGTCCATCGTCGTCTCCGTCATCGCCTCGTTCGCTTCGACGACTGATCCGTCGCGCCACTGCTCGACCATTTCAGCTGCCGTAGCACGCATCTCCGGGACGTACGTGTTGAGCCGTTGCCGATAGAACGCCGGCTGGACGTTCGTCCGTTGCTCCTGCCACTGGTCGCCTTCAGTCAGGAACAATCCCTCCCCCATGGCGTCGTTCAGATTTCGGGTGACGACCTCACCTTTCTCGAACTTATCGTGGTCGTCGAGGAGGATCTTCTGGATTGCGTCGGGATGGGCGACCATGCAGGCGTCCATCCCGAACACCTGGTAGCTTGCTATCTGGCCGTACTCGTCGCGTAACTGCTCGTAGAACTCGAAGATATCGCGGCTCAGATCGACCGTGTTACCGACGACGGGTAGCCCGTTCGGTCCGGGCGGGTAGCTCGTTCCAGTGCTCATGTAAGTCCATTTCGATTACTCGACCAACGATGTTCTGTCGGACACGTCCACCTTTTTAAGTGACTCGATGGTACACTGTCAGGTGATGCGGTACCTCCAGCTGGAGATTCGATTTCCCGCCGGAACGCGCCACCCGATGCATCAGTTCCTCGTCGAACAGGAACCGATTCGGCGGGCGTATCTTCGACACTGGAACTTCTCGAACCCCGAGCACGTCACCTCCCTGTTCCATATCGTCGGTGACATCGAGGAAGGGCGCGAGGAGTACCTTGCCGCACTTGAGTCCGTCAGTACAATCGAGGAATACGATACGACGCCGGTTGACGACCGCAGCTTCTACGTCTACGTCCGGGAGGCCGCTGACGAACACGCGCGACGCTTCCGCGAACTCTTGGAGGATACGGACCTGCTCGTCGTGCCACCAATCGAGTACGGGACCGACGGTGAGATGGTCCTCGAAGTCGCCGGCGAATCGGAGGAACTGCAATCGATAGTCGCCGGTCTCCCTGATTACCTTTCTATCTCGGTGAATCGACTCGGTGACTACGACGCAAATCGAGAGACGCAAGTAAGCACGCTGACCGGCAGACAGAAGGAGGTACTCGAAGTGGCCCGGGAGTGCGGGTACTACGAAGTCCCTCGACAGACAAGCGTCCGTGAGGTAGCAGACCGGCTGGACTGTTCGAAGAGCACTGTTGCGAACCATCTCCGAAAGGCGGAGGCCCGGTTAGTGGCGCTCTATGGGGACCGTTCCACGGCCGACGAGTCGGAATCTGCTTAGAGTGCGCTCGCATTCTTGTCGCGGGTACCGGAATTCTACACCCGGGTCGCCGAACACTGCTCGCTGTACTCTACTTCGAGCCCAACTGTTCAGACCTCGATAGTCGAGTTCTTGATGAGGGACGTCTGTTCTCGGTGCCATTCCACGTCGTTCCACATCCCCCGGAACTGCGGTCCACAGAAGTTGCTCGTCGAGATGGCTGCCCAGCGCCCGGTTTCAGCCGCCTTTCGGGTGCCGACAGCGCAAAGGTCTTTTATCCAGTCCCAATCCAGTCCGGGCCAGTCCTTGTAGTGGATGACCGCCCACGATTCGGTGGTCGCCAGCGGGAGCCCGACGTTTCGAGACCACTCAGCGGCCGCGTCTATTTCGGCTTCGAGTTCTGACTGCCAGTGGTTCGGGTCATCCCGGTATCGGTGTTGCCCGTCCGCGGCGAGCCACTCGTAGTGGTCTGCGGAATCGATATCGTGCGACCAGTCGAAGAAGTCGGTGGTGTTCATCAGCCAGAGATGGGTATCTATGAGATCCATCCCCGGTTCTGGCTCACGTCCCCATGACTTCCCAGGGCCAGCAGTCTCGGAGAAGCAGTACACGTGTCCGGGATAGGCGTCACGGACGGTCTCGATTGACTCGGTTATCCAGCGGCGAGCTGCGGGAGAACGACGTCGAATCCGGTGGCTGTCGTCGGGATCGTTGAAATAAGGTGCCCAATCGGAATGGGGGAACTCGTTACAGAGGTCGACCCACGCGATAGTGTCGAGCAATCCAGCGGCTTCGATTTCGTCCAGCGTGTCAATCCAGACCGACGCGAGGTCGGCCGGGGTCCGGATTCCCAGTCGTGCGTCCGTCGTGTCTTCCCGGAACCACGACGAGAGTGCGACAGCGACGTCTCGCTCTGCACACTCCGCTATGAACTCGGTGAGTGCTGGCAATACCTCCACGCGGCAGGTCGCGGGCGCGCCCCAGTCGCTCGCGTCGAATGCCGGCGGAAGCGTCCACTCGCGGTTCGCGTTCGCCGACACGAGGTGCGGATACGCGTCGATGCGAACGGCGTCGTAGCCTCGTCGAGTGAGTTCGTCGAGGGCACGGTCCCAGTCACTGTATCCGCCGCCTTCGTAGCGACGTTCGAGCCACGAAAAGTCCCACATGGCAATCGCGTAGGGGACGTCTCGGTCTGTTACATTCATGTCGGGAGGTCTGTTGTTCGCCACTTAGTGATTCTCGTGGTGTGGTACTCTACATCGAGATCGCAAATCTACCGTGGAAGTCCCGAGGTACGAAAAGTATGGGGTATCTCACATCTCTGGGGTGGGCTTGGAATTTGAGGGTGAGCCTTTCGTCCCTTATAGCACCGAATCAGCTGTCTCTTTCTCTTCGATGAAGGCCCGGACTTCGGCAGTGACTTGGTCTGGTGCTTCTGTGGGCCCACCGTGACCGACACCCTCGAACTCGACGAGGCGACTGTTCGGGAATGCGTCATGGACCTCGCGGACGCCGTCCCGGAGATGTGGCGGGCCCTCGGTCCCCGTCATCAGGAGCCCCGGTGAGTCCGCGTCCAGCGTGTCGGGAAGGCGGTACTGTTCGATGACTCGGTTTATCCGAATGATGTTTTCCGCCAAGGCGACGATGTCCGGCCAGGGCGGCCACTCGGCGAGCCAAGCATCGAGGTCCTCGATATCTCCGCCGTGCATGACCTCCCGAACGTAGTACCTCATCGCCTCGCGTTGATCTCCTTCGGCAAGTCGGTCCTGCATCCGGGTCGCAAGATTCGCCTGCTCTCTGTACTCACCGACGAGAACCGCCGGTTCGTAGGCGACCAGTTTCTCGACGGGAGCCGTGCGGGCAGTTTCGACCGCCAGGAGGCCGCCGAAGGAGTGCCCGAACAGAACTGGATCGCCGTCTACCGCGTCGATGACCGCACAGACGTCCTCGACGCCTCGTTCAAGGCTGTACTCGTCACTATCTCCGCTCTTCCCGACTCCGCGTCGATGTGGCACGATGACCGTGTAGTCGTCGGAGAAGCGGGGAACAATCGGCTTCCAGTACTGGGGACTCGATCCGCCGTGGAGAAGGATAAGCGGCGGCCCTTCCCCGTGTCGTTCGTAAGCGATGCGAGTGCCATCTGCCGACGTGACTGCCTGCATTGTTGCGTCTCTCATTAGAGGACTAACCGAAGAATGGCTATCTCTCAGCCGTCCGGCCATTTAAGTGGGGGTCGAAATGAGTTTCTCAGTCGGGTAGCGGCGGCCACGTCGGTGCGACCGTCTCTTGGATGAGTTGGGTCTGAGCGCGCCGGAGACGCTCGGATACCGAGGACGAAGAGATATCGAGTTCATCGGCCACGTCTTCGAGAGTCGCTCGACGTGGAATGTCGAAATAGCCCAGTTCGTACGCCGTCCGGAGCGCTTCTTGTTGGTGATCAGTCAACCCATCACCTGGTGGTTCAGATTCGCCATCTCGGGTGAGCCGGCACAGTCGGAACCCAGCGTTGTTCTGCCAGAACGACGAAAACCTGCCGAACGCTTGCCGGTCGGCGAACCAGCCTGTCTGTCGCCACCCGTCTGGTATGACCTCGATTCGCTCGATGATAGCGTCAGCCGTGGCAAGGGCCTCAAGTTCCGCAAGGTCGTCGAGGTGGTCCCCGAGTTGTTCTTCGAAGCTGAGAGCGGGGAGCGCCTGATAGCGCCTGGTCTCGCCGGCTTGGCCGACCAAGGTACACTCCCCGATGTCATAGGCCTCGGTGAAGGCGCTCTCGACCGCGGTTCGTGACCCACCGGTAACAGTGACGAGGAAGACCGGCCGGTTCCCGTGGTTAAACTGTAGTTCGAGGATCAGCGTCGCATCCGGCACGGCCGCTGCTACCCCTGTGAGTGGGAGCGCCTCGCAGTCTATCTCGAACTCGGCGACCAGTCCCATACGTCACAATTCCCGTTGGTGCTAATGGGAGTGTTGAAATATCCAATCGAATCAGAACGGTCTGGGAACGGTGAGCTCATCCGTCCTCTAGCTACGTCTCAGTCATCTGTACAGCCGATATCTACAGTCGATCCGCCCTGATTTCCCGTTCTCGCCAGCGCAAACGAGTTCTACGACCTCTCCCTCACTCGGAAACCTATCTTACTGGTCGGTCTGATGGACCGAGTTCAATCTGCTCTACAACACGAGGAACCCGAGGGTAGCGAGTTGCCAAGTGAAACCGAGTCCCAGAAGCGCCAGTATTGTCTGGTGAAGACGGGCTCTTCGTGACCAGTACCGGTTCCACCAACCGAGTACGGCACCGACAGTCGTGGCGACCGTCAGGACCGCAATTGCATTCGGGAGTACGAGCGCGATTCGCACTGGGAGTGGTCGTGTGATGAGGCTGACTTCGCCGCTCCGTCCGATAACGAACAGGAGCAGCAGAACGAATCCCACGGAGACGATACTCAGCCCGATTCCCGCCGCGCGAGCGAGCCAAGCAGGACTCGTGCTACGGCGTTTGCGGCTGCAGATAGCCGTCGTGCGACTATCCGTATCCTGTGGTCGTGACGAACGCTGTTGTGACTCGGTAGTATCTCTCATCTGGTTTCCTCCGCAGTATTTTCGCTCCTACCGCCGTAGTCTGTCCATCGATGCCACGCACCAAGGAGTCCCCTCCCGGCGAGCGAAAGCCCGAACCCGGCTATGGAACCCCCTACGACACCGGCGGTGACGGACTGGCGTTCTTGGAACGAGACTGGTTGGTAGACGCCCGTTGGTTCGCTGCTCATGTTCATCGCTGTAACTTCGCCATTTTCGACCTCGAAGGCGAGAACGTCGTGGCTCTCCGTCTCTCGATACACGTACGGCTCGGTTTCGATCCATCGCCGCGTATCACCGGAGACTCGCTTCGTGAATAGCTGTCCGTTGTCGGTCGCTTCGACGGAGACGTGCTCCATGAGGTCTACCACGTGAAGTGGGCCGCTATCCGGGAGATAGGTAGCGCTGTACTCGCCGGCCACTGTTTCAGCACGCTTTTGACTACCCGGTCTCGGCGACGGATTCGGTGACGGGGGTGACGGTTGCAGGTCGAGCTCGGCGATGATTTCATCGACGACCGCTGCAGGCGACTCGCTGGGATTCGTGTTGTAGTTCACGAAGATGCCCACGTTGTGGTCGGGAGCCAGAACGAGCTGGCTTGCGAAGTGGATTGTCGCTCCCGAATGGCCGATGAGGTTGGCATCCGGAACCCCGTACTCGTGGAACCCGTATCGCCAGTTGGTGACCGACGGATGGCGGACGTGGTGCGCCTCATGCATCGTCTCGGCCGTTTTCGCAGGCAGCATTCTCGCGTCGCCGACCGCTCCACCACCGAGGTGAGCGCTCATGAACGCCGCCATGTCCGTGGCCGTCGCACTCAGCGACCCCGCGGGGCGCATGTTGATGAATACCCTCTCGGCGGTCGTGAACGTCTCACCGTCTCGGGAGTGTCCCGAAGCGAGCTCGCCCGGATGATCGTCTGGAACGGGCTGTGCGAACGTACTGTGGGCCATGTCGAGGGGATCGAAGATCTCCGACTGGACGTACTCCTCGAACGACGTATCGTTGACTTCGGCGACGATGTGCCCCGCGAGTGCGGCCCCGTAATTAGAGTACCCGACCACCGTTCCCGGTGGGCGCACGCGGGCCGGCTGCTGGTCGGCGAGGAGCGTCTCCACCGACATGATGTCATCGGGGCTGGCAACAACTTCCGGGTCGAGTGCCGACTCGAAACCGGCTGTGTGGGTTCCGAGGTGGCGCAGTGTCACCGGCTCGTCGTACGTGTCCGGGATCGTGACGTCCGAGTCGTCGAGGTACGCATTGACGTCCTCGTCGAGATCGAGTACGCCTCGTTCGACGTTCTGCATGACCGCAGTCCACGTCACGAGTTTGCCGACCGATCCGACCCGCAACGGAGTCTCGTCGGCCCGTACCGGCACACCGGCCTCCACATTCGCGGAGCCGTATCCCTTGGTGAGGACGGGTGTGTCACCCTCGACGATAGCCACACTCGCTCCGGGCGTCACGTCACCGATTCGTTGCCCGACTCGCTCATCTACGAACGCTTCGAGCTCATCGAGGCCGGCAAGAGGGCTACTACTCACTGGTGAGCGGACCAGGGCCGAGTCGGAGCTGGCGCTCGCTCGACCGCTTGCGATTCCGAGACCGGCGATGCCGAGACTCCCGATACCAGCGAGGAACCTCCGTCTGGTCGTGCGCTCTCGATTGCGGCCTACGTTGGTAGGTCTTTCTTGCGTCATTAGTCCGACGTACTGGGTGACGCCGTCTTCTCTGACCGTGTGGTTCGATACGAGTTCCGCCACTGGGTCCACGCGATGACGAAGCAGTACCCGACGAGAATCGACACAAGGAGTGGAATGCCGCGGGCCGGACTCCACACGCCTGTCGCGGTGTGTTCGACCGTCAGGAGCGTCGGAACACCGGGCGTTCCGTGAGCACCGATGCCGAAGACGTTCATCAGCGCGTAATTCACGCCGAGATGCAGGCCCATCGGGAACGCGAGTTCGTCGGTGCGGAGGTAGGCGACGCCGAACAGGCCACCGAGCAGGCCCGTCTTCAGCACGACGAGGGCGAGATTCGCGTCTGCGACAATCGCGCTGGGAACGTGGATAAGGGCGAACGCCAGCGTGCTTGCGAGCAACGCGACGGTCGTTGCCGCGCCGCGAGTAACGCCGCGAGCGACGAGCCCCTCGACCGCGTTCGTGATGAACGAACCGCGGTAGATGAACTCCTCGTAGAAGGCGACGCCGGCAAACGCAGCGAGGAATACCAGCAGCCACGCGAGAGAGGTTGCGTCCGGGAGAGACGCAGTACCGGTGACTCGCAGGGAGCCGGTGCGACGCGCGATGAGGAACGTCATCCCGACGATCAGGGTACCGATACCGGTTCCGACGACGAGGTCGAGCCACCAGTTCCGCGACAGACGATATCCGTACTCTCTCACCGGCCGGTGGTCGAGATACCGGGCCGAGATTCCGAGTACGACCGCCATGACGAGGGTCGTCCCGGCGAAGCCGGCCAGCATCATTCGGCCGCGAGTTAGATCGAGCGTGAGCGCTGCCGCGCCCGCGACTTGCAGTGTAAAGAAGCCAGCGAAGACGGGGACGAGAACGCGCCAGACGGAACGGACGCGGTTGCTCTGCTGGCTCCAAACGAGCGACCGAAGGCGGGAGCGAACACTAGACATACGCCACCTCCGGCGTGCCGGTCGGACTCGGACGCAACGTTTCGTTCTGGTGGTTTTTCCGTTGTATTGGGTGAGCCGTGTACATTGTCGGTCTGTGCGTTGTGGAATAGTGGTTGTCGAACCGATGCGTGAGCGATTGCTGGGTCGTGTGCGTGTTCATTGACGATCACTCGGGGTTGCGTCGATGGTGGTCACGAGGCCGAGGAACTCGGTCGAGGCGTTCTCGACTGGGAGTCCAGCCTGCTCGACAGTCGCCAGCGGGTCGTGGTTCAACCGGCAACCGTTCTTCTCGTAGTGTGACTCGGCACGCCAGTCCTGCAGCCAGGCCAACGGCGCGACGTCGCTCCGACTGTGTTCGAGCAGCAGAATCTCGCCGTCGGGAGTGCAGACCCGCTCCATCTCGTGGAGCGCCGCAATCGGGTCGGGGAACGTGCACGTGGAGAACGACGAGATGACCGTGTCGAAGCTGTCGTCGGGAAAGTCGAGTGCCTGGGCGTCCATCTGGCAGACGGTGCCGTCCAAATCGAGTCTGTCGAGTTCGTCACCGGCGTGTGCGAGCATGTCGGTGCTGATGTCGATACCGACGAGGTCGACTGACGGTGAGAGATACTGGAAGTTTCTCCCGGTGCCGCACGCGATGTCGAGTACTCGCCCGTTAGCGTGTTCGAACTGGCGGCGACGATACCGACCAGCGAATAACCGGTCGAGTTGCCGCCACCGTGCGAGTTTGTCAGCGACGTCTGCGTACGCGTCGGCAATCTCTTCGGCTGTCATCGAAGGTCTCTGCACCGACTGGTCTCGCTCGGGGCTTTCACTGGTCGTGTGTTTCTGCGTATCTCCCTGTTCGCCGGTATTGCTCGATTGCATGGGTTCGGGCCTCCGTTGACCTCGACTGCGATACGAGCCACCGACATCAATAAAGATATCGAATATTTGATAATTTATCGAGTTCGTTTCAAAACTCAGGTTGACCCGTCGGTCGCCAGGTTACGTATCTCACTCGCCTATTGAGGACAACTCCGAACGAACGACGGTTTTCGGTAAACGACGATTTCGTAATTACCCTGTCAGGTACGCTAAAATTCGCCGCGCTCGCGTCGCACGCGCTCGGTCCGCGTGACCGTCGCAGACGGATCGAGGTGGAGTCGAATCGCGTCGTCCCCGTGGCGTAACACCACCTCGTACTCGTCGGGGTCGGATGCGACTTGCCTGGACGTCCAGCGACCGTCGTAGACGCGGTCGTGGAACTCCCAGATTCCCCTCGATGTCACGTCGATGCCGTGATCCCAGTGGAACGCAATTGATGCGGGGTGGTGGACGACGGTGTACGTCAACGGACTGTTGTACTCTCGGAGACACTCCTCACAGCTACTCGTCACGACAAACGAATCGGAATCAGGTAACGGGCTCTCGGGTATCTCGATTATCTCGGTGGAAAGATGAGCACCGCACTCAGGACACATCCCCCGCCGGATCTGCCGGTAGTCCTCCGCACTTCGGAGCTGGACGCTTCGGATCAAATCGTCATTGTCTCTTGTCCTGGCCTGAGCAGGCGTTATCGGTTGCCCCATGACCTGCTGGTCACATCTCGTACAATCGATCCGGAAGAACTGATGCGAAAGCCGTGCTTCGAGCGAGTCTTCGCCGCAGAAGATGCACGTCCCTGGAATCGGTTCAGGGCCGAACGAGTCCGGTTGCTCGTAATTGCCCGACAGAATGAATCGAACGATACGCTCGCCGGCATGCGAAAGTGAGTACCCGTCGTCGCTTTTCCGAAGGTAGGTGCCGGTGAGTTCTCCGAGGTGGTACGACAGCTTCGAGGTGTTCTCCACCTCGACGTAGTCGTAGATCTCCGAGAACGCGAGTTGGGCAGCCCCGGATCCGACTTGTTCGAGTTCGTACTGTGCGACGGCGACGGCTCGAAGAATATCGACGCGGGTATCGTCGGAGAGAAGACGAAAGATATCCGTAGCCGGACGTTCCTCTGTCATTGTCCTGTACCTACGCAATGAGTCGCTACTATTGAAACCCTAGTTCCTTGCTAAATCGTTCAGAGAGACTAGAAGGCGTAAACCTGCGTCCTATGATAGAAGTGCTTTCGTTCGACAGTCGAACAGAAAGGGAACTTGCTAAAATCCCTATTCCACGTTTTGGATCCTTGAAACAGGCGAAATTAGCCGATAAGGGTGCGACGGGCGGCATGGGATTTGAACCCATGACCTCTTGGTCCGGAACCAAGCGTTCTGTCCGCTGAACTAGCCGCCCTCACTCGGAATTACGCTGCCGGGGGCTTAACCGTTTTGAAAGCCGCGCCTCAGTCCTCGGGAACCGCGGGCTCGGCGTCGACCGCCGCGCCGCCGCGGTCGATGACGGTCTCTTTCCACGTCCCGCGGGTGAACCAGAGGCCGGCCGCGACGGCGCCGACGACGTGGCCGAGCGCGACGCCGATCCAGATGCCGGTCGGACCCAGCGACGTCTCGAACGCGAGGAGGTAGACCGCAGGTACGCGGACGAGCCAGAGCGTGACCATCGAGAACGCTATCGCGGTCTTGGTGTTTCCCGCGCCGCGGTACGCGCCGACCAGCGCGTGGAAGACGCCGATGAACGCGAACTCGACCGTCCGGATCCGGAGGTACTCCGCGGCGTACGCGACGGTCCTGGCCGCCCGCTCGGTCTCGGTCGCCATGAACACCGAGACGATGGGTTCCGGGACGAGCGCCGCCACGATCGCCAGCGCGAACATCACGACCGCGCCGACGCTCGCCGCGAGCCTGACCGCGCGCTCGGCCCGGTCGGCCTTGCCGGCGCCGAGGTTCTGTCCCACCATCGTGTTGGTCGCCTTGCCGAGCCCGACCGCGGGGAGGAACACCAGCGAGATGAGCCGGTTGCCCAGGCCGTAGGCCGCGATGACCGCCGGCTCGAACGTCACGATCATCACGGTCAGCGTCAGCATCGCGAGCGACCCGGCCGACTCCTCGAGCGCCGCCGGCACGCCGATGCGGACCAACTCCTCGATGTACCCGAACTCCGGGACGAGGTGGCCGAGGTCGACGTCCGGCCCCGCGTCGGTGAAGAACAGCACGTACGCGCCGACGACGCCGCCGAGGGCGCGCGCGACGACCGTGGCGACCGCGGCGCCCTCGATACCCATCGCGGGAATCACCGTCGAGTCGACGCCAAGCGCCGGAATCGGCCCGACGCCGAAGATGAGCAGCGGGTCGAGCACGACGTTGAGCGCGACCGAGACCACCATCACCCGCATCGGCGTCCGGGTGTTGCCGTACCCCCGCATCAGCGCCGAGAACGCCATGAACCCGAACATGAAGGGGAGCCCGAGGAAGAACACCTCCATGTACCGGGCGGCCAGCGGGACGACCGCGTCGGCGGTGG
The DNA here is from genome assembly GCF_003369835.1 of Halorussus rarus. Lineage (NCBI taxonomy): Archaea > Methanobacteriati > Methanobacteriota > Halobacteria > Halobacteriales > Haladaptataceae > Halorussus > Halorussus rarus. The sequence goes on from NZ_QPMJ01000003.1 coordinate 385,320, forward strand.
CCGCGCTGCTGGGGTACAGCGCGAGCATGGGGCCGGCGCCGAAGTGCCCGACGAGGCTCAGCGCGACGCCGACGACGGTCACGAACCCGAGCGTCTGGCCGGCGACCTTCCCCGCCGACCCCTCGCTGGCCGCGCCGGTGTACTGGGCGACCAGCGTGCTCCCGGCGACGTTGAACCCGCCGCCGAACGCGATGAGGAAGAAGATGACGGGGTAGGCCAGACTGAGGGCGCCGACAGCGTCGGCCGAGTCCCGACCGAGCCAGAACGCGTCGGCGACGTTGTAGGCGACCTGCAGCAGTTGCGTGACCATGATCGGCCACGCGAGGTGGAACAGCGGACGGACCAGGCCGCCCGCCGTGATGCCGTCGGATCGCGTCGATGCCACTGTTCTCCTTCAGAACTCCTTGGGTTTTCAATGCTTCGGGTTGAAATTGTGTCTCGAAACGGAGAAAAGATAAGCGGCGTCCCGGCGGCGGTTCGCCCCGCCGTCAGGGCGTCTCGTTCGTCTCGAGCGCGAAGTCGTCGGTCGGGTACGCGGTGCAGGTGAGCACGTACCCCTTCTCGACCTCGTCGTCGCCGAGCGTCTCGTTGTTACTGTGCTGGACGTAGTCGTGAGCGTCGCCGTCCTGGACCTTGCCGCCGCACGAGAGACACTGTCCCTGCCGGCAGGCGTAGGGCAGGTCCCAGCCCTCGTCCTCGCCGGCCTCGAGCAGGTTCTCGTTGTTGGCGACCTCGACGGTCTCGCCCTCGTTGACGTACTCGATCTCGAAGTACTCCACCTCGTCGTCGGGGATGGCGGCCGGGTCGAACCCTTCCTCTTCCTCCTCGTCGCCCTGGAGTTCGCCCTCGGCGCCGCCGCCGACCGCGACCGCGCCGCCACCGCCGCCGATGGAGCGGTTCATCGGCTCGGGGAAGTCGGTCTCCGGCACGGTCTCGGCCCGGCGTTCGAGCACCTCTTGGGAGATGTCGTCGGGGGTTCGCCACTCGGTACCCTCCGAGTAGTGGAGCGCCACTACGACGAGGACGAGCGTGAGCCCGAGTCCCAGACCCAGTGCGTCTACCATGCGCGGGACTACGGAAGGGTGGTTTAACAGCATTGTGATTGGCATCCGAGCGGAGTACAGGCTTTTGGTGCCGACGCGCGACCGACGAGTATGGACAACGCCGACGACATCGACGACATCGCGGTCGTGGTCTACGACGGCTTCGACGAACTCGACGCGGTCGGACCGTACGAGGTCTTCCGCAACGCCGCCGATTACGGCCGGGACGTCCCGGTCGACCTCGTGACGCTCGCCCCCCGAGAGCGAGTCACCGCGAGCCACGGCCTCGCGGTCGAACCCGACGGGGCACTGGGCGACGACCCGGACCTCCTCGTCGTCCCGGGCGGCGGCTGGAACGACGGCGGAGACGTCGGGGCGCGCGGGGAGGCAGAGCGCGGCGACCTGCCCGATGCGCTCCGCGAGCGCGCCGACCGGGGAAGCGCGATCGCCGCGGTCTGCACCGGCGGGATGCTGCTCGCCGAGGCGGGACTGCTCGACGGCCGGCCCGCGGTCACCCACGCCGGCGCGCTCGACGACCTCCGCGCGACCGGGGCGCGGGTCGTCGACGCCCGCGTCGTCGACGACGGCGACGTGCTCACGGCGGGCGGCGTCACGTCGGGGCTCGACCTCGCGTTCCACGTCGTCGGGCAGGTCTGGGACGGGGACGTCGCCGAGCGCGTCGCAACGGAGATGGAGTACGAGCCTCGCGGGGACGTGTACGCGCCCGACGATACCTGACGCGATTCCTTTTGGCCTGCCTAAAAATCGAAGGCCTTAACAGGGATTAGGCAGACCTAAAATCTAATGTCAGACGACGAGTCGCCTCAGACGACGCGACGCAAGTACCTCACCGCCGCCGGCGCGCTGGCCGCGTCCGGCCTCATCGCCGGCTGTACCGGCGGTTCGGGGACACAGGAGACGACCACGGCCGCGGATACGGAGACGACGACCGCCGAGACGACCACCGCCGCCGAGACGACGACCGAGGAGCAGGAGACGACGACGTCCGGCGAGTCCTACTCCGTCTCGATGCCGCCGGTCGGTGAAGTGGCGTTCGACGGCGTCCCCGAGACGTGGGTCGCGAACAACGGGAGCTGGGCCGACATGGGCGTCGCGCTCGGCGTCGAGCCGCCGAAGGCGGTCTGGCTCACGGGCCGGTACCACACCCAGTACTACGACGGGATCGACGGCGTCTCCGTCGACAAGAGCGACATGGTGAGCCTCTACCAGGACGGCGTCAGCAAGGAGCTGTTCTACGAGCTCGACGGCGACGTCCACGTCATCGACCCCAACTTCCTGATGAACCGATTCAAGGGCTGGGAGCAGCAGGACGTCGACGAGGTCGAGGGGAACATCGGGCCGTTCTTCGGCAACAGCATCTTCTCGACCGGCTACCAGTGGCACGAGGGCTACCCGTACCTCTCGCTGTACGATGCGTTCGGCAAGCTCGCGCAGGCGTTCCAGCGGACCGACCGCTACGATGCCTTCAGCGCGCTCCACGACGAGTTCCAGACGAAAGTGAGCGACGTCGTGCCGTCCGCGGAGTCCGAGCGCCCGCAGGTCGCCATCATGTGGGCCAGCGGCGACGAGCCCGAGTCGTTCTCGCCGTACCTCATCGGCGACGGGACGAGCTTCAAGCAGTGGCGCGACCTGCGGGTCCGCGACGCGTTCGCCGAGACGGACGTCAGGGACTTCCACAGCACCCGGGGCGAGGTCGACTACGAGACCCTGCTCAAGATCGACCCCGACGTCCTGCTGCTTCGCGGCCAGGAGGCCAAGACCGCCGAGGAGTTCCGGAACACGGTGGTCTCGTTCATGAAGGACCACTCGGTCGCGAGCAGCCTGACGGCCGTGAAGAACGGCGACGTCTACCGCGGCGGCCCGCTCTACCAGGGCCCCATCACGAACCTCGTGCTCACCGAGCGCGCCGCCCGGCAGGTGTACGGCGTCGACGAGCAACTGTTCGACCGGAAGCGCGTCGCCGATATCGTCAACGGCAACCTCTGAACCGCCCTCGGTCCGCTGCGCCATCGGCCCTCGGTAGCTCACGGTCGCTCGCAGGCCGTCCGGACGCTTTTTCGGGTTTCTCGCGGACTGTTCGCGGTTCCGAATCGACGCCATAAGTTACGCGTAGCTATGCTACATTATATCTCAGTAATTATATATCCGTAGCCTGCGTTGTTCAGCGTAGGAGTACTTCTCCGCCGATCATGACTGCCAACACCGTCACACCCGAATCCAGCAACACCTTCTCGAGCACCATCCGCGGCTACACCGTCCGCGGAAAGGCCCACAGCCTGAGCGCGTGGTTCGTCCTCTCGCTCCGGCTCATGATGGGCTACGCCTTCGCCTACTCCGGGTTCACGAAGCTCGCCGCCGCGGAACCGTTCGCCGCCGGCGGCTACCTCGCGAACGTCGCGGCGACCAACGGCAACCCCCTCGCGGACCTGTTCGCGTGGATGGGCTCGACCCCGTGGTTCGTCGAGTTCGCGAACGTCGCGGTCCCGTGGGGCGAGCTGTTCATCGGCCTCGGACTGCTCGTCGGCGCGTTCACCCGTCTGGCGGCGTTCTTCGGCGCGCTCATGATGCTGATGTTCTACTTCGGCAACTGGGACATCGCCCACGGTCTCATCAACGGCGACTTCGCGTACATGCTGGTGTTCCTCGCGGTCGCGGCGTTCGGCGCGGGCCGCATCCTCGGGCTGGACGCCCTCATCGAGCGGTACGAGGTCGACGGCCGACCGCTCGTCGAGAAGTACCCCGCGCTGGAGTACATCCTCGGATAGCACGCGAACGTCCGCGTCTCCTTTCTCCCGAAGTTATCGACCCCACCGCGAGCGGTCGCTCGACCACTCGACGCCGACCGCGGTCGCGGCGCACCTCACCCGTCGAGCGACTGGACCGCCTGGAACGCCGCGACCTGGACCCCCTTGTGCTCGTCCTCGTCCGCGAGGCGGTCGAGCGCCCCGGTGGCCTCGGTCGCCTCGACCGCCTCGAGGACGCGGCACGCGGCGGTCCGGATCTTCGGGCTCTCGTCGTCGAGCCGGTCGACGCAGGCGTCAGTGGCCGCCGCGGCCGCGTCCGGCCGGTTCTTCGCCAGCCCCCGGAGCGTCCCCATCGCCGCCTCCCGGAGCTCCTGGTCGTCCTCGTCGAGCAGCGCCGCGAGGTCCGACACCGACCTGGCGACCGGGTCCGGGTACGCCGACACCGACTCCCGGAGCCCGGCGGCCGCGGCCAGCCGCTCGTCCGCGGCCGGCGCGTCGAGGAACTCGGTCAGCCGCACCACGCGGTCGCGCGACGCCGACTCCCGGACCGCGGCCGAGAGTTCCGCGGCGCTGTCCCACGATTCGGGTTCGTCGGTCGCGTCGTCGCCGTCCGACTCGTCCGTCCCGGCGTCGGTCGCGCTCTCGCCCCCTGATTCGCCGAACACCTTGTCGGCGATGCTCGACGAGGACGACCCGCCGGACGCGTCGTCGTCGGTCGTCGAACCTGCGTCTGAAGTCGCACTGCCGGCGTCTGCCTGCGCAGTGTCGGCGTCCGCGACCGTCCGGTCGTCCTCCCCGTCCGGAGCCGAGTCGGGCGCGCGTGACGACGCGGCGGTCGAGCCGTCGCCGGTCGGCGGGGTCGGAGACGGCTCGACGTCGCCGAACGCGACGTCCGCGTCGGTCACCGAGACCTGAATCTCGGCGGAGTCCTCCTCGCGGAGGTCGAACCGCTTGCCGGCGGTGGGGCCGTCCCTGACGATGACCGCGACCTCGAACCGGATCGCCTCGGTGAACGACTCCCACTCGGCGGTCTCGCCGGGCGCCAGGCGGACGTCGTCGGCCAGTTCCTCCTCGCCGTCCGCCCGACAGCCCACCCGGACCGACTCGGCGTCGACCCCGTCGTTCCGGACCGCGAGCGTGGGGTCGTCGGGCGTCTCGGCCAGCCAATCGGTCGAGACGGCGCCGTCGTCGGCTTCCGCGACCGCCGACCCGGCGTCGGTCCCGGGGGCCGCCCGTCCCGTCTCGTCGCCCGCCCGGGCGGTGCCGTCGCTCGCTCCATCGCTGGCTGTCGGCGTCCCCGACGCTCCCCCACCGGGCGCGGCCGACTCGCTCGCAGGTGCCGCCCCGCGTGCGCCCGCCGCCCCACCGGCGGGCGTCCGCGTCGCTGCGGGCGCGCTCGGTTCCTGGGGCCGCCGGGCGGCGCGGCGGGCGTCGCGCATCTTCTGCTGGAGGTCGGATTTCACCTCGTCGATGCCGGCGGTGTCGCGGCCGCGTATGTGCTCGGTGTCGCCGCTCGACAGCGAGATCTGGAGTTCGGCGTAGTTCTTGTAGTCCTCCGACTGGACGTTGGAGATCTGGTCGTAGAACACCTCCTGCTGTTTGCCGCCCTTGCGCTGGGTCCGCTCCTTCATGTCGAACTCGTACTGGCGGTTCACGACGATCGACGTGTCACCGAACAGCAGATGGGCCGTCCGGTAGGTCCGGGCGGGTTCGATGAGCGCGGGCGAGTCGCCGCTCGCGCTGACGAACGTGTGGGCCGACGACACCTCCATCCCGCCGGTCTCGCGCTCGATCTGCCGGCGGCTCCCGTCGCGGAAGTCCTCCAGCAGCGACAGGTACTTCGAGTTGACCTCGCTCCGACCCCAGAGCCACGTCCCCACGCCCGCGAGCAGGCCGACGAACGCGAACGCGCCGACCGCTTCGGCCATCGCGCCCACCACGACCCCGCCTATCAGGAAGCCGACGATGACCTGCTTGGGACTCCACCCGATCGTCCACCGCGTGCCGTTTATCGTCATACCGTGGACACGGGGGTAGTATCACATATTTGTTTTGTCGGCGTTATTCCACGTTGTACCCGGAACGGCACCGCGATGGTCGCTCGTCGGGCGCTCGCTTCGCTCGCGGGACTTCTACCCCGCGACTCGGACCTCGACTACTCCTCGCGGCGCGCGACCTCGTGGCGACCGAACCCGTACCGCAGCCGGTTGGCCAGCCGGCGGGAGAACCGACCGTCCTCGCGGGCCCGGGAGCCGAACCGCTCGCCGAGCGCCTGGTAGATGAGCGGGACGGGCACCTCGCGTTCCAGCGCCTCCTGGACGGTCCACGTCCCGGTCGACCCGCCGGCGACGTAGTCGTCGACGTCGCCGAGGTCGGCGCCCTCCTCGCGGAACGCCTCCTCGCAGAGTTCGAGCAGCCACGACCGGATGACCGCGCCGTTGTTCCACGTCCGGGCGACCGTCTCGAGGTCGAGGTCGTACCGGCCCTCCGCGAGCAGCTCGAACCCCTCTCCGTAGGCCTGCATCAGCGCGTACTCGACGCCGTTGTGGACCATCTTGACGTAGTGCCCCGACCCCGCCGGCCCCATCCGGTCGTGGCCCATCGGGCCGGTGGCCACCGCGTCGAAGACGGGAGTCAGCTCCTCGTAGGCCCACTCGGGCCCGCCGACCATCAGCGAGAAGCCCAGTTCCGCGCCCGCGGGCCCGCCGGAGGTGCCGCAGTCGAGGTACGCCGCCGGGGTCGACTCGGCCCGGCGCACCGAGTCCTCGAAGTGGGAGTTGCCGCCGTCGACGACGACGTCCTCGTCGGTCAGGCGCGGCTCGAGGTCGTCGAGCGCGGCGTCGACCGCCTCTCCGGCGGGCACCATCAGCCAGATGCGCTTCTCGTCGCCCAGTCGCTCGGCGAGGTCGACCACCGAGTCTGCGGGGGTCGCGCCCGCCTCGGCGGCCGACGCGACGGCCTCCTCGTCGAGGTCGAAGGCCACCACGTCGTGGCCCGCGTCGAGCACCCGGTCGACGACGATGCGGCCCATCCGGCCCAGTCCGATGACGCCCAGTTGCATGGGGGAGCATCGAAGAGCGGGGGAGGTAGGGGTTGCGGTTCTACTCGCCCGGCTCCGCCGGTCGCGTCTCGTCGGGCAGGTAGTGCTCGTGCTGGCTGTAGACGTACCAGACGAGGACGACTCCGATGGCGGCGCCGACGACCGCCCGGCGGTTGCCGGTGACCGCTCGCAGCAGGTCCGCGAGGACGCCGAGCCCGTACAGTATCAGCGCGACGCCCCACGACCACGTCTCGAGGGTCCAGAGCCCGTAGAGTACCGTTAACTGCCCGATACTGAGTCCGGTGACGACGAGTCCGACCAGGGGCGCCGGGCCGAGCAGGCGGAGTCCGACGAGGAGCAGGAACAGGCCGGACAGTGCCCCGAGCGCGCAGATGATCTTGATACCGGTCGGTGCGGGGTCGGCCGCGCAGTCCCGGCAGAGTTCGGCCCCCTCGCGAGTGCTCGCGCCGCACTCCTTGCAGGGCATGAACAGTTCAACGACGCGATACGACTTCAGGTTACGGGGTGCAAACCGCTCCCCGCGCAGACGAGAACCTTTATCAGTACCCGTCCGTTCCTTCCTCGTATGAGGCTGACTGCGTCGGTAGTACGTTGAACTGTCCAGCGCTGCGGCGCGTCTTTCTCACAGAACTACCCTTCCGACAGAGTCAGCTCTAACGACATTATGACGGACGTTCCCGACAGCTACGACCCGGAGCGAGTCGAACCGAAGTGGCAGGAGGAGTGGCAGGGCTCCGAGATATACCACCCCGAGGGCGAGCCCGACTACGTCGTCGACACCCCGCCGCCGTACCCGACCGGCAAGCTCCACCTCGGCCACGCGCTGGGCTGGAGCTACATGGACTTCGCCGCCCGGTTCCACCGGCTGGTCGGCGACGAGGTGCTGTTCCCGCAGGGGTGGGACTGCCACGGGCTCCCGACCGAGGTGAAGGTCGAGGAGGAGCACGACATCCACCGCACCGAGATCTCCCGCGAGGAGTTCCGCGACCTCTGCGTCGACCTCTCGGAGCGCCGCATCGACAGCATGAAGGAGACGATGCGGTCGCTCGGGTTCTCCCAGGACTGGGAGGCCGAGTACCGAACGATGGACACTGACTACTGGGAGAAGACCCAGCGGTCGTTCGTCGAGATGGCGCAGGGCGACGAGGAGGAGAGTTACGTCTACCGCGACGAGCACCCCGTCAACTGGTGCCCGCGCTGCGAGACCGCCATCGCCGACGCCGAGGTCGAGAACATCGACCGCGAGGGGACGCTCCACTACGTCACCTTCCCCGGGGTCGACAACGACGACATCGAGATCGCCACGACGCGTCCCGAACTGCTGGCGGCCTGCGTCGGCATGGCGGTCGACCCCGACGACGAGCGCTACGCCGACCGGGTCGGCGAGACGTTCGAGGTCCCGCTGTTCGGCCAGGAGGTCGAACTCGTGGCCGACGACGACGTCGACGGCGACTTCGGGACCGGGGCGGTGATGATCTGCACGTTCGGCGACAAGCAGGACGTCGACTGGTGGGCCGAGCACGACCTCGACCTCCGGCCGGTGTTCACCGAGGACGGCCGGCTCAACGACCTCGCGGGCGAGTACGAGGGTCTGACCGTCGAGGAAGCGAAGGGAATCATCGCCGACGACCTCGAGGAGGAGGGCTACCTCGAGGACACCGAGCCCACCGAGCAGTCGGTCGGCGCCTGCTGGCGCTGCGACACGCCCATCGAGATCCTGAGCAAGGAGCAGTGGTTCGTCGAGGTCCGCCAGGACGAGATCTTAGAGAAGGCCCGGGAGGTCGAGTGGATCCCCGAGCACATGTACGACCGCCTGGAGGACTGGACCGAGGGGATGGAGTGGGACTGGGTCATCTCCCGCCAGCGCGTGTTCGCCACGCCCATCCCGGCGTGGTTCTGCGCGAACGACGACTGCGAGCACGTCCACGTCGCGAGCGTCGACGAACTGCCGCTCGACCCCACCGAGCGGGACCCGCAGGTCGGCGAGTGCCCCGAGTGCGGCGGGACCGACTGGGAGGGCGAGACCGACGTGATGGACACCTGGATGGACTCCTCGATCTCGCCGATGCACGTCCAGGGGTGGCCCGACGGGGAGTTTGCGCCGACGACGCTCCGCCAGCAGGGCCACGACATCATCCGGACGTGGGCGTTCTACACGCTCCTGCGGGTCACCGCGCTCGAGGACGAGATCCCGTGGGAGCAGGCGCTGGTCAACGGCATGGTGTTCGGCGAGGACGGCCACAAGATGAGCAAGTCCCGGGGCAACGCGGTCGGCCCCGAGGAGGCCATCGAGGAGTACAGCGCCGACTCGGTCCGGCAGGCGCTGGCGCTGGGCGGCCAGCCCGGCAGCGACATCCAGTTCCAGTGGAAGGAGGTCACCTCGGCGTCGCGGTTCCTCACCAAGTTCTGGAACATCTTCCAGTTCTCGGTCGAGCACTTCGACGAGGACACTCCCGACGTCGAGGCGCCGGCGTACCGCGACGCCGACAGGTGGATCCTCTCGAAGCTCTCGCGGACCGTCGACGCGGTCGAGGCCGACATGCGCGAGTACCGCTTCGACGCCGCGCTGCGAACCCTCAGGCAGTTCGTCTGGGAGGACCTGGCCGACGACTACCTCGAACTCGTGAAGGGTCGGCTCTACGAGGGTCGGCCCGGCGAGCGCAACGCCGCCCGCCACGCCCTCTACACCGCGGTCTCGGCGTCGGTCCGGATGCTCGCGCCGTTCTCGCCCCACTTCGCCGACGAGGTGTACAGCTACCTCCCCGGCACCGACGGGAGCGTCCACGCCGCCGCGTGGCCCGACGTCGCGTTCGAGGGCGACGAGGAGGCCGAGCGCAAGGGCGACCTCATCGCGGCGGTCGCCAGCGAGATCCGGGCCTGGAAGTCCGACGCCGGGATGGCGCTCAACGCCGACCTCGACCGCGTCGAGGTGTACTCCGACCAGGGCCGCGGGTGGGACACCTACGACCTGAGCGAGGCGGTCAACGCTCCGGTCTACCCCGAGGAGGGCCGACCGAGCGTCGAACTCGTCCCGGTGGGCGTCGACCCCGACCACAGCGTCATCGGCCCGCAGTTCCGCGACAGAGCGGGACAGGTCGTCGCCGCGTTAGAGTCGGCGGACTTCAACACGCTCAAGAACCAGAAGGAGATCGAGGGCGAGATCACGCTCGAGGTCGACGGCGAGGAGGTCGCCATCGACGGCGACGCCGTCGAGATCGAGGAGGAGTACCGCGCCGAGAGCGGCGAGGAGGTCGAGGTGCTGGAGACCGACGACGCGACGGTGCTCGTCTTCCCGTAGCGTCGCCGGTCGGTCACGGCCTGCTGTCGCCCCGGCGCAGCGCCGAATTCAGATACGGCGGGAGTTCGATGTCGTTTCGTTTCCGGGGGTGCGACGTCACGGTCCGTTCGTCCGGCACCGTCGAATCCGAACGGTGCGACGGCAGCGATGCGGAGCGAAACCGCGAGTAGGGATAGCGGAACCTGGGTCGACGATGGCTCCCCCGCCGTTCGTCTTTCTGCCGACGCAGTACCCGTGGTCCACTCGCGCTCCGTGTCGGCCAGTTCGCGGAAACGATTGGTTCACTCGGTTAATCAATACCCGGGCGGGCGTGAAAATCTCGTAAGGGTTTCCGTGTCCGGAGGTAAGTACACATCATGTCTGACGCTGATTCCGGAGTCGGTGGAAACGAACGCAACGCCGGACCGAACTTCGATGCGGCGGACGACTGCACGCTGAACCGGGCGTTCGACCTCCTTCGCGATCAACGGCGGCGCCACGCCCTGAAGACGCTGTACGCGACCGACGAGACGGTGCTGTCGATCGACGGTCTCGCCGACCGGGTGCTCGACCGGGACCCCGACGCCGTCGACCGCGACACCGTGCTGGTCGGACTCCACCACGACACCCTTCCGCGATTGGCGGACGCCGGCGTCGTCGACTTCGACTCGCGGACCGAGACCGTCCGGTATCGCGGAAGCGAACTGCTCGACGACGTTCTGACCGTCCTCGACGAGGAATGACACCGCAGACCGCGTTCGAGACCGACCTCCGGTTCGACCGCCCGTTCTGCGACGCGGAACTGCGGTCGGGAACGGCCGGGGCCTGAAGGAAGACGGACGCCGCCATCTCAGCGGTCACGACTTCCGGGAGCTCTCGGCGGCGTTCGCCGAGACGTACGGCGGCCGCGAGTGCCGGAACGACTACGGGTACGTCCACCCGGTCGACGCCGAGCAGAACGGCGGGTTCCGGCGTCCGAACTGCGGGTTCGACCACCGGCGCGCGTTCGCGAAGCGGTTCCTGTACTGGCGCATCGAGTTCCGGTGAACGCCCGCTCCCCGCGCCGTCGTCGCTCCGCGCCCTGTGCCGCCCCGGTCGTTCCGGAACCGTCGCAATTTTCACCGCGACGCGCCACCCGAGTAGCATGGACCAGCGAATCCACGAGCACGCCGCGGTGCTCGTCGACTGGAGCGCCCGCATCGAGGCCGGCGACGACGTGGTGCTGCGCGTCGACGAGGGCGCCCACGACCTCGCGGTCGCCGTGGCCGAGAAGTTGGGCGAGCGGGGCGCGAACTACCTCGCGACCTACGTCTCCGACGAGGTGGAGGCGGCGTTCGTGGGGAGCCACGAAGGCGACTTCGAACAGGACCCCGACTTCGAGGTGGCGATGCTCGAGCGCGCCGACGCGGTGCTGTCGCTCCGCGGGCAGACCAACACCGCCGCGAAGGCCGCCGCGCCGGGCGAACGCCGCTCGGCGTACAAGAAGTCCCGGACCCGCATCAAGGAGCTCCGGATGGACACCGACTGGGTCTCGACCGTCCATCCGACCCGCGCCCACGCCCAGGACGCCGGCATGGGCTACGAGGAGTACCGGGACTTCGTCTACGACGCCGTCCTGCGCGACTGGGAGAGCCTCGCCGACGAGATGGCTAACATGAAGGACCTGCTCGACGCGGGCAGCGAGGTCCGCCTGGTCAAGGAGGACACCGACCTCTCCATGTCCATCGCGGACCGGACGGCGGTCAACAGCGCCGCGTCGGTCGCCTACGACTCGCACAACCTCCCGAGCGGTGAGGTGTTCACCGCGCCGTACGACCCCGAGGGCGAGGTGTACTTCGACGTGCCGATGACCCACGACGGCGCCCGCATCCGGGACGTCCGCCTCACGTTCGAGGACGGCGAGGTCGTCGACTGGTCGGCGGAGGTCGGCGAGCAGGCCCTCGACGACGTCTTCGCCACCGACGAGGGCGCCCGCCGGCTCGGCGAACTCGGCATCGGGATGAACCGCGGCATCGACCGGTTCACCGACAGCATCCTCTTCGACGAGAAGATGGGCGACACGGTCCACCTCGCGGTCGGTCGGGCCTACTCGTCGTGTCTGCCCGAGGGCGAGGAGGGCAACCAGAGCGCGGTCCACGTCGACATGATCACGGACGTGAGCGAGGACTCGCGACTGGAGATCGACGGCGAGGTCGTCCAGCGGAACGGCCGGTTCCGGTGGGAGGACGGTTTCGAGGGCTAGCTATCCGCCTTTTGGTCCAGATTTTGCGAGTGAGCGAGGCGGGGGCGAAGCCCCGAGCCGAGCGAACGAGACAAAAGGTGGGTGCAGGTCGTCCAGCGGAACGGCCGGTTCCGGTGGGAGGACGGTTTCGAGGGCTAACGAGCGGACGGCTTCCGGGCTGATTCTCAGTCGGACGTCTCGTCGGTCAGGTCTCTGAGTCGCGCCACGCGCTTCTCGACCGGCGGATGGGTCGCGAGCGCGCGCTTCCGGAGACCGACCAGCGACGGACCGGTCGACCCGACCCGGTACTCCTCGTCGTCCGCGACGCTCGGCGTCGGTCGGGTCGCGGGCGTCGAACCGCCGGGTCACCAGCGAGTCCGCGCGCCGGAGCTCCCGGACCGAGAGCGCGAGGAAGCCGACGACGCCGAGGCAGCTGCCGACCAGCAGGCTGACCATCCAGGGGTTTGCGACGTCGGCCGCCGGCCGCGCGACGAACGTCGCGACCAGCACCACCCCGGTGACGACGGCCACGCAGAGCAGTCCGACCCCGACCGCCAGCAGGCCGAGTACGGCGGCGAGCATCCGGAACTGGAGGGCGAGACGCTGCACTGTCGTCGCAGCGTTGACACGCGGCCGGCCTAACGGCTCGTCTCTCGGGGTGGCGACCGTCCGGCCACGTCCCGTCGTCCGGCCGACCGTCCGTCAGTCGCCGCGGAGGGTGAACGCCACCGCGGCGGCGACGCAGACCAGCGCGAGGGCGAGCGCGACCGGGTCCGAGTCGCCGCCGAACCGCCACCCAAAGCCGACGTAGCCGACGACCGCGACGACCGCGGCGAGCGCGCCCAGCAGCGTGGCGGGCTTCGATTGGTTTCGCACGTCCATACGTCGACGTTCGGTTGGGGTTCTGAAAAGTCTGTGGTGCGATGGCGGTACTTTACCGTCTCGGGCGCCAACGCTCCGACGTGGACAGAGACGCCATCCTGGTCGGCGCGGGCGCGGACGCCGCCCTCGCCGCGCTCGCCGCGGCCGTGGAGCTCCCCGAGGGGGTACGCTGGCCCGCCTTCGCCGGCGTCCTGGCGGGCGGGTTCGTCGGCGGCTACCTCGCCGGCCGACTCGCCGCGGGACCGTGGCGGCGCCGAGTGGGTCACGGCCTGCTCGCCGGCCTCCTGGGCGGCGCGGCGCTGGCCGTCGCGGTCCGGTGGTCGTTCGAGCCCGGCGCTCCGTCGGGCGCGCTCTGGCCCGCCAACTACGTGCTGGCGACCGGCGCGCGGTGGCTCCCGCCGGGGGTCGCCGGCCGGTACGACGCGCTCATCGGGGCCGCGGCCGCGCTCGCCTACGGGGTCCTGTACGCGGCGGAGGGCGCGCTCGCGGCCGGGGCCGCGCCGGGCGGCGACGCGTCGACGGCCGCGGTCCGGGAGTGACTACGAGTCCCACCAGTCGCTCCGCCGCTCGTCGTAGGTCGCGCCCCGGAGCGGCGCGGGCCACTCCGAATCCTCCTGGAAGCCGAAGCCGTAGCCCAGCCAGTAGGCGACGTGCCAGCCCACCGCATCGGTGTCGATGCCGCCCACCGTGATGCGGAGGGTGTCGTAGCGCTCTAGCGCGCCGTCGCCGTCCGGGTCGACGCCCCGGACCCGGCCGCACGAGCCCGTGTCGCCGGTCCGGCAGGGCAGGTCGTCGTCGAGCGTCACCACCACCTCGGCGGCGCTCCGGTCGTCGACGAACTCGAACGAGACGTTCGCGGGGACGGTCCCGTCGGCGCCCCCGGCGTAGTAGTCGAGGGCGTGGCGGACCTGGGCGCGGGCCGCCGCCGCGTCTTCAGCCTCGCTCGCGTCGAGGTACACCGAGAAGTTGGCGTCCTCCCACGGCAGCCGACGCTCGGTGGCGTTGGGCCGCGGCAGCGAGGTCAGCGCCGACGAGGGCGCCATCACCGACCGGGGCTCGCTGGAGTGGTTCAGCCCGAGCGTGTGGCCGAGCTCGTGCTTCAGGATGAGCAGCGTCGACTCGTTGGAGTACGACCCCCGAACCTCGACGGACACCGGCCGGGAGATCTGCCCGCGGTGGGTGACGTACGGCGCGCAGCCCGCCGGGTCGGTGACGTTGGCGCACGACTCGATGCCGTCGACGAACTCGACGACCAGGTCGGGGTCCGACGCGTTGGGGTCGAGTTCGTAGTCGAGGGGGAACCCGGCGTAGCGCGTGCTGTTGTTCGCCCAGAAGTCGAGCGCGCGCTGCACGAGCGGCCGGAAGTTCCGCGACTCGTTGGCGGTGTTGTTGATCGCGACCGTCAGCTCCCGCTCCCCCCACGGATTCGGCCGATCCGGCGTCTCCCCCGGCGCGAACGCCCGCCGGTCCACCGAACCCCCGTCCGCCCCGTCGCGGGGCGCCACGGTGGCGCACCCCGCGAGCACGAGGAGGGCAGCGACGAACAGTGTTCGCCACATCGAAATCCACCACGACGTCGCGCCGTATCAAGGTTGGCGTCGGTTTCGTCGGGGTCGAGCGCCGGCGTCTCGCCGTAGGATTCGGTTAGCGATATAGGCTCCCGTAGCCGCTGCGGAACGCGCATCTTATCTCGAACTGACATCCGCTAAGGGGCCCCGACCGGTGCACACCCCCGGCTACGGAAGCCGTACGCGCTCTTAGCCCTCCACTACGCGGCCCAGCAGCCCTTGCTTTACGCCCGCTGCCGGTCCGACGACGACCCGGTGCGGGCGTCGGTCGGTCGGGCCCCGGTCGCGGCTGCGGTCGGAGCGGGTCACGGCCGGGGGTCGAAGTAGCCGGCGAGTTCGGCGCCGAACTCGCCCGCGAGCCCCGCGACCTCGTCGCCGACCAGCACGTCGTAGCCGTCTTCCAGCGCCGACTCGACCCTGACCCCCAGCGCCACGTCGCGGAGGGCGTCGCTCCGGAGGAAGTCCTCGGCGGTCTCGAACTCCCGGGCGCGCTCGACGACGTACCGGTCGCCGTCGACGAAGGGGCCGTACGCTTTCGGGCCGTCTGCGTCCTGCGACCGCGTCGCGGGGCTCGATGAGCCCCGCTCGTCGGCGTACTTCCCGTAGAACCCCTCGGCGTGCTGCCGGACGTGGACCGGCGGCCCCTCGTGGCGCTCGACCGCGGGGCGCTCGGCGACCTCGAGCTCGGCGAACAGGACCGCCGACTCGTCGGCGAAGGTCGTCGCGCGGAGCACGTCGAACCCCCGGCGGTCGAGTCCGTCCCAAATCCCGGCCAGCGACTTCCGGAGCTGGGGGTAGAGCTGGTCTTCCACGACGTCGGGGGCCTCGAACCGGACCGCGACCGGCGTCGTCCCGCGGGCTTCGACCTCTTCGCGCACCTCGTTCGCGGAGAGCGGCTCGGTCGGGTCGGGGAAGAACAGCTTCTCCCGCGGTTCCTCGAGCAGCTCGCGGGCGTAGTGCTGGAGGCGCGCGACGTTCTCGGCGGCGCAGACCGCCGCCACGTTGCGCTCGGGGTCGGTCGGGTCGACGACCACGAGGGGGTCGTCGAACTCGACCCGGCCGTGGTCCTCGGGGTCGAACCGGACCGGCGGGTGCCAGTCGTCGGCCGCGGCCGCGAGTACGTCCCGGACGCTACCGTACTCCAGGACCAGCAGTTCGGTCAGGTAGCCCGAGAACCCCCGGGTCCGGAGGTCGCTGCCGTACGCGCCGATGCCCTTGAGGAACTGTTTGAACAGCCGGACGTCGCCGGCGAGCTCGTCGTCCAGCCTGGCCGCGAGGTACTCGTTGTGGAACGGCGTCCGGTCGACCGCAGACCGGATGTCGGTCGCGGCGTCGAGCCGGTAGCACGGCACGAGGTCGACGTCGAAGCCGTCGTACTCGCCGGTAACGTAGGGGTGCTCGGCGTACTCCTCGCGGCCGCCCGGCAGGACGGCGTGGCCCACCGCCAGCCCGTAGGACTCCAGCTCCTCGCGGTCGACGTCGGCGGGGAACCGGACGAAGAGGTCGACGTCGCGGTCGCCGCTGATCCACGTCCCGCGGGCGGTGCTGCCGACCTGGATCGCGTCGGCGTCCACCGGCAGGTCCGCGACGGCCTCCTCGGCGCGCTCGGTCAGCGCCGCCGCGACTTCGCGCATCCGGGCGCGCTCGCGCTCGTCGGGGTCGATTCGCTCGCGCACCGCGGCCACCACCTCCTCGAACTCGTCGTCCTCGCCGGTCATCGACCGGAGATTCTCGGCCCTCGGCCGAAAACGTGTCGTCTCGCCCGCCGGGCGGAGTCCGGCCCTGCGCCGACCGGTGAGCATCGAGCCTCCGGCGGTCGCCGGCGACGCGAATCGCCCGCCCGCACCGTGGGAACGCATCACGGCGTCCGGTCCAAAGCGAAAGCCCTATCAAATGACTCTCGCATATGCACGAATGCAGCGGGATGCCGTCGTAGCTCAGCTGGTAGAGCGCCACGCTGTTAACGTGGTGGTCCCAGGTTCGAGTCCTGGCGACGGCGCTTTCTCTCGGCGAGCAACGACGACGAGTGGAACGGGTCGTCCGCGACCCGTGTGAACGCAACCTCGCCAGACTCGGGTAGGCCAGTCGCACGCCCGGGAAGCGAACGCAGTGAGCGACCCGGACCGTCTGGACGTTCGCAGGTGAGCAGCGCGAACCTGCGAGCAGGGAGGTGCTTTGCTCCGACCGCGTGTTCGAGTCCTGGCGACGGTCGAAAATCGCGAAGCGATTTTCGAGCCAATCGGAACGGTCCGCGTTCTGAGGACGTCGCTTACTCTTGGGGAACTCACCGTATAATGAAGCGACGATTCCACTATCCCGCAAAACGATAGGCTAAAAGGGCGGGACGGGAAACGTCTTGGTGTCGGGCCCTTAGCTCAGTCTGGTGAGAGCGCTCGGCTCATAACCGAGTGGTCGATGGTTCGAATCCGTCAGGGCCCACTTCTACCGACACGACCGACGAGCGGTGCGTTCTTTGAAACAGCGGTCCACTCCTCTACCATGAGACGAAACGCCGCCCTGAAACTCCTCGGCGCGCTCGGCGCCGGGGCCGCCGCGGTTCGCGTCGCCGAGTTCCGCCGCGACCGAACGGTAGCTCGCCGGGTGGACGACCTGCTCTCGGCCGCCGACCGCCGCTCCGGGGAAACCTTCTCCGCGGACGACCTCGACGGACTCCCCGACCCCGTCCGGCGGTACTTCGAGACCGTCCTCGACGAGGGCCAGCCGTCCGTCCGGTCGGTCCGGTTGGAGCAGCGCGGCGAGTTCCGCCTCGGCGGCGCGACGGGGTCGTGGAAACCGCTCGCGGCCACCCAGCACTTCACCGTCGACCCGCCGGGGTTCGTCTGGGACGCCGAGATCGAGCTGTTCCCGCTGGTCTCGACCCGGGTCGTCGACGCCTACGCCGCCGGCGAAGGGTCGCTGCGGGCCACCGTGCTCGGGGCGATTCCGGTCGCCGAGGCCGAGCCGAGTCCCGCACTGAACGAGGGCGAACTGCTTCGGTATCTGGCCGAGGCGGTCTGGTTCCCGACGGCCCTGCTGCCGGGGCGGGGCGTGACCTGGGAGGCCGTCGACGACCGGTCGGCCAGGGCGACAGTTACCGACCGCGGGACGACCGCGTCGCTGGTCTTCCGCTTCGACGACCGAAATCGGGTCGAGCGCGTCCACGCGGAGGGGCGCTACCGGGCGGAGGACGACGCCTTCGTCCCGTGGACCGGCTACTTCCGCGACTACCGGGAGCGCAACGGGATGGAGATTCCGACCGCCGCCGAGGTGGAGTGGAACCTGCCCGAGGGCGATTCGAGCTACTGGCGCGCGAGCGTGACCGAAATCGACCACCGGACCGGTCGCGGGGACGCCGATTTCGACGGCGACCGCGAGTGACCGACCTCACTCCTCGACCACGTCGACGTCCGTGAACTCGAACCGCGCGCCGCCCGACTCGCTCTCGGTGATTTCGCAGTCCCAGCCGTGGGCCCGCACCAGCTGCTCGACCACCGCGAGGCCGAACCCGATGCCGACGTTGCTGGTCGAGTAACCCGGCTCGAACACCTCCTCGCGTTCGTCCTCGGGGATGCCCGGGCCGTCGTCCTCGACGTAGAACCCGCCTTCCAGGTCGCCGATTCGGACCGTGACGCCGGGGCCGCCGTGCTCCGCCGAGTTCCGGTAGAGGTTCTCGAGGAGCTGGCGGAGCCGGGAGGGGTCGGTCCGGAGCCGGCGGTCGGTCTCGACGACGAGGCTGCCGTCGGGGTCGAGGTCGTCCCACCACTCGCGGGCCTTCTCGCCGAGGTCGACGACCTCCGTGCCGTCGACCGACGCGCCCCGGCGGGTGACCACCAGCAGGGTCTCTATCATCTCCTCGATGCGGTCGAGCGCCCGCTCGACCTCCTCGAACGCCGACCCGTCGTCGTCCTCGTCGACCGCCGCCGTCACGCCCATGTCGAGGTATATCTGGGCGATCTCCAGCGGATTGCGGAGCTCGTGGGCCAGCATGCTGGCGAACGCGTCGAGGCGCTCGTTCTGGGCCTCGAGCCTGCGCTCGTGCTCGCGGCGCTCCTGTTCGCGCTCGACACGGTCGAGCGCGGCCTCGGCGGTCGCGGCCAGCAGGTCGGCCAGCTCCTGCTCCCGGGCTCCGAACGCGTCGACCGCCTCGGAGACGACCGCCAGCACGCCGTGGTCGCCCAGCGGGATCCAGACGCCGCTCCGGAGCGGGGTGTCGTCGCGGTACGGGGCGTCGGTCTCCGCGACGTCGTCGTAGGCGACGGTCTCGCCGTCGGCGAACGCCCGCCACGTGATGGCGTCGTCGCCCGGTCCGAACGTCGGCATCTCGCCGAAGATGTCGGCGACGTGGTCCGAGACCGCGGCCGGTTCGAGCGCCTCGGCCTCGCCGTCGTAGAGGTAGATGCCTGCGCCGGAGATGCCCAGCACGTCGGTCGTGGTCCGGAGCACCGACTCGGCGACCGCGTCGGCGGTCTCGAGCCCGAGCAGCTCGCGGCTCGACTCGTGGAGCGCGGTCAGCGTCTGCTCGAATCGCTTGCGCTCGGTGACGTCCCGGACGACGCCGGTCCGGGCGACCGACTCGTCGTCGTACCGGTACGGCCCGAACCGGGTCTCGACCGGAACGATGCCGCCGTCCTTCGTCCGGAGATCGAACTCTATCGCCGCGCTTCCGAGGTCGTCGGCGACCGACTCGCTCATTTCGGCGGCCCGCTCGTTTATCTCGTCGCTGTGGACGGCCGACGCGTGCTCGCCAAGCAGCTCCTCGCGGTCCCAGCCGGTCAGCTCGCACAACGAGTCGTTGACCATCACGAACCGCTCGTCGGGGTCGAGCGCGTACACGCCGTCCTCGACCGTCTCGACGATGGTCTCGTACTGTTCGAGCTGGTGCTGGCGCCGCCGCCGGCGGACCGCGGTGTAGAGGATGTGGGCGATGCTCTGGACGAACTGGACCTCGTAGTCGGCGTACTCCCGGCGCTCGGTCGCGTGGGTCTCGATGATGCCCCACGGGTCGGCGGGCGAGCCGATGATGCTGCTGACGCCGCTTATCATCCCGCGCTCGGCCTTCAGGTCGGGGTAGGCGAACCGGTCCTCGCTCTCGAAATCCTCGACCACGACCGGCTCGGCCGACAGCAGGGTGTAGCCGGCCTGCGAGCCCCGCTCGGTGTCGAACGCGACCTCGCCGACCACATCGTCGTCCCAGCCGTACCCCGCCCGGAGCAGCAGGTCGTCGGCGTCGCGCCGCAGCTCCAGCACCTTGCCGTACTCCTGGTCGAGCGTCTCGGCCACCAGCTCGGCCGCCTCGTCCATCAGGTCGTCGAGCGGTCGGTCCTCGAGCGCGTGACGCGAGAATTTCGAGACCGCCTCCTGCTGGTCGATGCGGTCGCGGAGCTCGGTCTCGCGGCGCTTCTGGTCGGTCACGTCCCGGACCACGCCGATGTGCTCGCGACCGCCGTCGGTCGGTCTGGTGACGAACCGGGCCTCCGCCGGGAACGTCTCCCCGTCGGCGGTCAGCACGTCGACCTCGACGGTGGTCGACGTCCGGTCGCCCGCGACCTGCTCCTCGATGAGTTCGTCGACGTCGCTCCGGAGCTCCTCGCGGTCGTCGACGACCTCCCACACCGACCGGCCGAGGAGGTCCTCGCGCGCGTAGCCCAGCATGTCGGCCAGCGCGGAGTTGGCCATCGTGAACTGCATCTCGTCGTCGAGGATGTAGATGCCGTCGTCGGTCGTCTCGACGATGGTCTCGTAGCGTTCGAGCTGCTGCTGGCGGGCCCTGCGCTCGGTCACGTCCCGGAAGTACACCGACAGGCCGCTCTCGGAGGGGTAGGCCCGTACCTCGAACCACGTCGACAGCGGCGGGTAGTACTCCACGAACGAGACCGGCTCCTGGGTCTCCATCGCCCGCTCGTACTCGCGCTGGAACGTGGTGCCGACCGCCTCGGAGAACACGTCCCAGATGCTATCGCCGACGATCTCGGACTCGTCGAGCCGGAGGAGCTCCCCGGCCTCCTCGTTGACGTAGGTGACGTTCCAGTCGTCGTCGAGCGCGAAGAAGGCGTCGGCGATGCGGGTGAACACCTCCGAGAGCTCGGTCTCGAGCTCCTCGCGGCGGCGCTCGAGCGCGTGCTGGCTCTCCTTGAGCTCGGTGACGTCCTCGGCCGCGGTGACGACCCGCTCGACCTCGCCGTCGGTCTCGACCGGGGTCGCGCTGACCGAGAGGTGGACCCGCCGCCCCGACGGTCGCTCGACGACGAACTCCTCGTTGTAGACGGGCTCGCCGGTCTCGACGACGCGGCCGACCGGCATCTCGTCCTTCGAGAGGCGCTCGCCGTCGGCGTCGTAGACCCGCGACTCTCCGGCGTCGTCGTCCGCGTCGGTCGCGTCGTAGGGCAGTCGGTCGGCGCCGACTCCGAGCTGTTCGGTCGCCCGCTCGTTGGCCCGGAGCAGTTCGCCGTCGGCGTCCCGGACCGCGAGCGCGATGGGACTGGTGTCGAATATCTCCTCGATCAGCGCCCCGTCCTCCTCGCGGCGGCGCGCGCCCGACCCGTCGCGGTCGCTCGACTCGTCACCGTCGGGCGCCTCGCGCAGGAAGGCGGTGAACAGCGACCGGCCGTCGCTCCCGTGGGCCGCTCCGGAGACCGCGACCCGCTTCTCCGAGCCGTCGGCGGTCAGCACCGTCATCTCGCGGTCCGCGTCGGCGGTCGCCGTCTCGTCGGCCGGCGGGCGCTCGCCGTCGGTCGCCATCTCGTCGGGCGGGCGTTCGCCGGCGCTCCGCGCCCCGTCGGGCCGGGCGCCGCCCTCGGCGCGAGCGCGGCCGACGAACCACTCGCGGTACCGGTCGCGGTGGCGCTCGGGCGCGACCGCCTCGACGGGTCGGCCCCGGAGCGTCGCCGGGTCGTAGCCCAGCAGGTCCGCGACCGCCGGGTTGGCGTAGACGACGGTCCCGTCGGCGTCGACGGTGAGGACCGCGTCGCTCGCGGCCGCGACCATTCCCTCGAAGAACTGCTCGCCGACGTCTGCGCTCGGGGACTCCCGGTCGCCGCCGGACGGCTGTCCGCTGTGGCCTCTCATACCCAGTCTCTCGTTTCCGTTGCCCGTTCTACAGACTGCCGGAACAATAGTGTCACGCTTGGAATCGGGCGGTGATTAGACTGTCGACGCGCGGCGTCGGGACCGCTCGGCTCACACCGAGGCCAGCCGCGCGACGTACACCAGGCTCAGGACGTGGTCGTCGACGTCGAGGTCGGCCGGGCCGGGCTTGTCGGGGTCGAAGCTCTCGACCTCGGAGAACCCCCGCATGTACTCCCGGAGGTCGTCGCGGACCCGCTCGGTGATCCAGCCGACCTCCTCGTAGTACGCCAGGGCGTTGCCGGTGTTCTCGAAGCCGGCCTTGTTGATGAGCAGGTCGAGCCACTCGAAGACGACGACCTCCGTGCTGTACCGGTCGGGCAGCGCCTCCAGGTAGGGCTTCTCGGGCAGCGCGCCCGCGGCCGAGAACTGGCTCTGGAGCCGGACGAGCTCGTCGCGCTCGCTGTGGCGCAACACCTCCTCGGGCGACGCGGGCAGGTCCGCGCCGTCGTCGAACACCGCGGGGGTCTCGCGGTCCGGGTCCGCGAGGCGACGCAGGTCGCTCAGGTCGTAATTTTCGGTCGTCGTCGGCATGGTACTCAGTTACTTCGCTTAACTCACACCGACCATTTAAGTTTTCTTGCCAGTCGGACGACGCCGCGACAGTTCCGAAATCCCTCGTTCGTCGGCATTTTGGGCGAAATCGTCGGATCACGTGTCGGGAAAGGGACCGGTGGACTGGCGAGGGCGAGACGGTAGTTTCCGGTCCGGCGCGCACTGGCGCGGCGCTCTTGTGCGCCGCGCCCATGCGTGCGAGGTCTTCGGGAACGAAGTGACCGAAGGCTCGTCGGAGCTTGCTTCCGACGGTGGACGAGGAGCGCAGGCCACAGGCCGAGCACCGCAGGAGGCTGGGGAGGAACGAGGCTCTCGCGGTCGCTGTGCGGGGCGGTAGTCACAGGTGACGGCAGTAGCTAGCTCCCTGGTAGTAACAGATTCAGTGGCGGCGGCTCACCAAGCAGCATCGAAGAGAGCCCGAATCACCACCGGAAAACGGCGAAGAAAACGCTTCAGCTCCGGCGCTTCCGGACGACCGCCACGAGGCTGACCACCGCGGTCGCCAGCCCCAGCGCGCTGGCGACCTTGCGCTTGGCGCCGCCGCTCTCGTCGCCGCCGATCTCGGGTTCGGGGCCGTGGTCGTACTCCTCGTCGCTCTCGAACTCGTCGAAGTCGGTCTGCTCGCTCCCGCCGCTCTTGAGCTTCCAGGCGAGCAGGGCGACGCCGGCTGCGACCGCGAGCAGGCCGACCAGCTTGCCCTTGCCGCCGCCCGACGACGCCGATTCGTCTGCCGACGTCGACCCCTCGCTCGACGTCGACTCGTCGGCCGACTGCGTGCCGGCCGGGGTCCGGTCCGGGTACTGGTACTCCTCGACGAGCGCGGGCTTCTCCAGATTTATCTCCAGGATTGCCATAACATGACGTTCGGCGCACAGCTACGAATAGGTTGCGGCTGGCTCCCCCGCTGTATCTTTCTCGCGCGGAGCGCTCGAACCGCCGCCGTCCCCGGCCCCAATCCTTTCGACGCGGGTCGACGTACCCCCGGCGATGGCACAGTGCGCGGTCTGCGGCGCCGACGTCGAGAAGGCCAATCCCGGGGAGAGCGACTACCGCGACGAGGCGTTCGCGGCGGCCCAGGTCGAGTACGAGGGCGAGACCTACCAGTTCTGCAGCGAGGAGCACCGCCGGGCGTTCGAGGACGACCCCGACGAGTACGCCTGAGCCACCGCGGTTCGGGTCGTCGACCGCGCCGCGACCGGGCGGCGCGGACCGCTACTCGCCGATCTTCACGAACCCCATGTCGACGACCGCCTGACCGGCAGCGACGTACGGGCCGTCGTCCTCGCCGCCGCTCTCGACGAAGTCGTACTCCTCGTTCCCGTCCGTGTCCCGGTGGGGCATCGGCACGAGCGGCGGCGCGGGCGGGAACTCGACGCCCGCGACCGCGCTCGGGTCGTCGAGTTCGACCTCGACCGCGTCGTGTGCCCCCGGCTCGAGGTACTCCGAGACGCCGACGACGCTCTCCAGGGCCTCGCCCCGGAGCAGGCGGACGTCGTGGAGCGCGACGAACCCGCCGTCAGAGAGCACGACGTCCTCGACGGTGACCGCGTCGTCCTCGACGGCCTGGTTCTCGAAGTCCAGCGCTGCGAACGGCGCCGCGCCTCCGTCCGACGCCTCGCCGACGGTCGCGAACCCGAGGTCGACGACCGGGAGTTCGGCGCGCAGGTACTGCGGGTCCTGCTCGGCCTCGCTCGTGACGAACTCGTACTGCTGATTGTCGTTCGTGTCGCGGTGGGGCATCGCGATGAGCGGCGTGGTTCCCTCGAGCTGCGACCGCTCGAACGACCGGCCGGGCACGTCGAACAGCGTCGCCGGCACCTCCCGGTGGATGCCGGGCTCGAGGTATTCCGAGATGCCCACCACGCTCTCCAGCGGTTTCGCCTCGAAGAGGCTGGTGTCGTGGAACGTCACCCATCCGCCCGCGGAGACCGTCGTCGAGCCGACCGTGACGTCGGTCCCGTCGGTGTACTGGTTCCCGAACTCGACGGTCGCGAACGCCTCGGCGTCGCTCGACTGCCGGTCGCCCCCGTCGCCCGTGGCTGCGGCGCTCGCGCCCGGCACGCCGAGCGCGCCCGCGACGAACGACGCCGCGAGGAACTGTCGGCGCGAGGGCGCGGACCGGAGGCCGCTGGTTTCGGTGTCGGAGTCGCAACTTCCGGTGGCGGCGTCGCCACCGGCGGTGTCGGTTCCGGAGCCTGTGCGTCGGTCGGTCGCGCGTCGTTTTACCATTCCCACTCCCCCCGTAGAGTGGCGACCCGCGAGCACGTATTTCCGGGGCCGAACGCGTTCGGGGCGGACTACTCCAGTTCGGCCGTCGCCTCCCGGAACAGCCCGTCCAGAATCTCCGGCGTCGTCGGGTGGAACGCCCGGTCGGGCACGTCGCGCACGTCCATCCCGGTCTCGACGACGACCTGCATCGTCTTGGCCATCACGTCGGCGTGGTAGTGCAGCCCCTGATAGCCAAGGACCGTCCCGTCGTCGGCGTCGACGACCAGCTTCGCCAGCCCGCCGGGCACCGCCTTGGTCGCGAACACGCCGTCGCTGCTCGCCTCGCGGACGACCGCCACGTAGTCGCGGTCCTCGGCCGCCAGCGCCGACTCGGAGGCGCCGACGCGGGCGTAGGGGTAGACCCCGAGCCCCGAGAACACGACGTGGTGGTGGACGTTGCGGTAGGGTTCGAGCTCCTCGCCGTCGCGGTGCCGGAGCACGTTCTCGGCCGCGAGCGCGCCCTGCTCCTTGGCGACGTGGAGGATGGGTTCGCGGCCGTTAGCGTCGCCCGCCACGAAGACGCGCTCGGCGCCGCGGGCCCGCATCGTGTCCCGGACCCACGCCCGACCCGGGTCGAGCGACGTGTTCTCGAGTCCGAGGTCGTCGACCGCGGGTCGGCGTCCGGTGAACAGGAACAGCTCGTCGGCCTCGACGGTCTCGCGCCGCCCGCCGGGCGCTCCGCCGCGCTTCACGTGGAGGCGCACGCCGCCCTCGCCAGTCGCCTCGACCGACTGCTCGCGGGTGTTCGTCAGCACGTCGACGTCGAACTCCTCGCGGTAGATGTCGAGCAGCGCCGCCCGGAACACATCGTCGGCCTCGTCCAGCGGGTAGTCGTCGTGCTCGACGACGGTGACGTCCATCTCGGCGGCCTCGCTGAGGTACGGCACCAGTTCGAGGCCGACGTAGCCGAACCCCATCACGACCCCCGAGTCGGGGAACTCGGTCGCGTCGAGCACCTCGTCGCTCGTCGAGTAGTCGACCTCTCCCAGACCGGGCAGGTCGGGCACGGTGACGGTCGACCCGGTCGCGACGACGACGTAGTCGGCCTCGATCTCGCGGTCGCCGACCGCCACGGTGGTGTCGTCGACGAACCGGGCGCGCCGCCGGACCAGCTCGACGCCGTCGCGGTCGGCCAGCTTCCGGACCGCCGCCCGGCGGTGCTCCGCGAAGTTCTCGACGTGGTCGTCCTTGGTCGCCACGACCGCCTCGAGGTCCACGTCCGGGACGCCCTCGACCCGGCGGTCGTGGCGGGCCTGGAACCGGTGCTCGCCGGCCGAGAGCACCTCCTTCGAGGGCATGCACCCCCGGAGGATGCAGAGCCCGCCGCCGGGCTCGCCGTCGTCGACGAGCGTCAGCCTCACGTCCGGCTCGTCGACCAGCTCTCGCGCCGCCGCGACGCCGGCGCTGCCGTAGGCTCCGATGACAACGACGTGCGTGGTCATGACAGGACAGAGCACGCCCGGCGGACTTAGTCGTTCGCCCCGGGGCACGCCCGGCCGCGAGAAGAAGCGGCGGTCGTCGGAACGGCTCTCGGCTACCGAAGCCGCGCCAGCAGGGCCGCCCCGACCAGCGCGACGACGGCGGCCGTCGCGGTGAAGCCGGGCACGCCCGCGCCGTTGTCGGCCGTCTCGTCGGCGGCGGTCGTGGTGGTCGTTTCACCGGTCGCGCCGTCGCCGTTGGTCGACTCATCGGCGGGGGTCGTGGTCTCCGCGCCGGTACCGTCACCGGTCGTCGTCTCTGCAGTCGTCGACGTCCCGTCGTCGCCGGCGTCGGTCGTCGTCTCGTCCTCCGAGGCCGACTGCATCGAGACCGTGCGCTCGGAGAAGTGGTTGACCGCGACCAGCACGTCGGCGCTGGCGTCCGCGCCGCCCGCGCTCTCGACCACGTAGCGCGACCGGTCGCTGCCGACCGCGCTCTCGAGTTGGGTGTAGGTCCGGGCCTCGACCGCGGCCTCGCCGTCGACCCTGACCTCGAGGTCCTCGGTGGCGTTCAGCGCCCGCTCGGAGACGCTGGTGACCAGGACGGTCCCCTCGTGGGTCGTCCGGTTCACGGTGAGCGCGACCGTCCCTTCGGCGGTCTCGGCGGCTTCGACGGTGGTGTTCGCGCCGTAGCTCACGGTGTCGACGACGACCTGTCCGGTCTCGTCGGCGTCGTCGCTCGCGCTCTCGACCATCACGTGGGCCTCGGCCCTCGCCTCCCCTTCGGCGATGAGGGTCTCCTGCTTCTCGTCGCCGTCGTCCCTGCCGTCGGGGTACGCCCGGAAGACGAGTCGGCCGTTCTCGCCGAGATCCGCGGACACGTCGCCGTCGTCGTTGACGGTGACGTTGCCCTCGCCGACGACGAGGAAGGTGCCCTCGGTCCCGTTCGCGGTGGTCACCTCGACCCGCGCGTCGCTCTCGGCCGACGCCTCGGCGTCCGCCGAGAGGTTGGCGACCGCGTAGTCGGACTCGTCGCCCGCGGCGACCACGAGGACGCCGTTCCCGTTGTCGTGGGCGGTGATTGTCGCGCCGGCGTCGCCCTCGGCGCCGGCCCGGACGCGGGCCTCGGTCGCGGTCGTCGCGCCGAGGCTGAGCCCGGCGCCCTCGATGCGGGTCACGGCCGACAGCGAGGCTCCGAGGTCGACGAGGCCGCCGCTCCCGGTCTCGCTCGCGGACTGGACCTTCAGGGAGGTCAGCATCGTCTCGCCGTCGACAGCGTAGTCGGTCACGGCGCGCTCCCCGGCGTCGAACGAGACGTGGGTCCCGGCGTACGCTTCGCCGGACGCCTGTTCCGCGGTTTCGGCGGCGATTCCGGCTGTGGCGGTCGCCGGAGAGACACTCGCTGTTACCACGAGCATCAGTAGGGCGGTAGCTACTCGTTTCATGGCACTCGGCGCTGATTCAGGGCTCCGTTATACGTCTTCTGGCCTCCTCGAAATCGCCCGACAGGACGCCGAACGTTCGGTCAGCCGAGTGGTGCTCGGACGGCGGCGTCGCCCGCCGCCCGCTTCTCCCGTCACCGCGATATCTCGCCGCCCTCCTCGGCCAGCACGGCCTCGACCTCCTCGCGGGTGACGACCGCCACGTCGCCCGGAATCGTGCGCTTGAGCGCGGCGGTCGCCGACCCGTACTCCAGCGCGGCCGCCACGCCGTCGCCCGCGAGCCGGCGGGCGAGGAACGCCCCGAGGAAGGCGTCGCCGGTGCCGATGGGGTCGAGCGTGTCGGTCTCGATGGCGGGTTGCTCGTACGTCTCGCCGTCGTGGCGGGCCAGCGCGCCGTCCTCGCCGCGGGTCACGACGACCGTCTCGAAGTCGAACTCTTCGGCTAGCCCCGCGGCGATCTCCCCGGCGTCGCCCTCGCGGCCCAGCACCTTCCGGGCGTCGCGCTCGGCGACCATCAGCAGGTCCACGTCGGGGAACAGCGCCTCCAGGGTCTCGCGGGCCTCCGCTGGCTCCCAGAGCTTCGACCGGTAGTTCACGTCGAAGCTGGTCGCGGTGCCCGCGTCTCCGGCGGCCGCGAGCAGGTCGGCCGTGGTCGACTCCAGGGTCGGAGAAAGGGCGGGCGTGATGCCCGACGTGTGGAACGCCTCGGCCTCCCGGATGCGGTCGACGGGCAGTTCGTCGGTCTCGGCGGTCGTGACCGCCGCGCCCGTCCGGTCGTAGATGACGTTGGTCCCGCGGGGCTTCCCGCCGTACTCCAGGTAGTAGGTGCCCTGGCGGCCCTCGTCGCTCCACGCCACGTCGGTCTCGACACCGTGGCGCCGCAGTCCCGACACCACGCGCCGGCCCAGCGGCGAGTCGGGCAGCTTCGAGGTCCAGGCCGCGTCCGCGCCGAGCCGGGCGGCCGCGACCGCGACGTTGCTCTCGGCGCCCGCCGCCCGGAACTCCAGGTCGTGGGCGGTCTCGAGCCGCTCGCCGTCGGGCGGCGAGAGCCGCAGCATCGTCTCGCCGAAGGTCACGAGGTCGGTCATACGTCGTCCGTCGCGGGCGCGGGCCATAATTTACTCGATTCCGGAGACGATTTTCGTGCGGGACCCCGCCGCGCCCGGTTCTACGACCCCGTACCGCGTCGCCGACACGTCGAACCGACGAGGCCTTTTCAGGCGGCGCGGCGTATCCCGGAACGATGGCCTCGGGCCGCTCCTCGCAGTCGTCACTCGCGACCCTCGGCGCGTACGTCAACCACGACGACCCGCTGGTCCGGTTCGCCTCGCTGTGGGCGATCTGCACCGTTCTGTTCGCCGCGGCGTGGACCCTCTCGTACTCCTTCCTTCCCGCGGGGCTGCTCCGGGGCACGAGCGCCGCGAGCGCGCTCCCGGAGTACGCCGGGTCCGTCCGGGCCGAGTTCCTCACCATCTTCGCGTGGAACCTCGGCGTCTGCGCCCTCGTCGTCGCCGCGAACACCTTCCGGTCGGTCGGGACGCCGCTGGGCTACCTGGTCGTGGTCGTCAACTGGGTCCAGGGCGCGGTGGTGTGGGGCACCGGGTCGCTCCTCGTCGAGGCGCCACGGTTCGCGCCCTCGCTGTCGGTCGCGCTCTCCCGGAGCGGCGTCTACGAACTCACCGCCTACGTCGCGGTCGCGGTCGCGACCCGCGGCGTGATGGTCTGGCACCAGCGGTCCGGGCCCCGGTGGCGCGAGGAGTTCGAGCGCGTCCGGTCGCCCCGCGACTGGACCGTCTCCCGCCGGGAGGCCGGCGTCCTGCTCGGCGGCCTGGCGCTGCTCGCGGCCGCCAACTACCGCGAGGCCCTGCTGATCGCGGAGGCGGTCGGATAGCTTTTGTCCGCCCGACCGCAATCGCCGACATGGACCACATCGAGGCCGCCGCCCGCGACCTCCGCGAGGTCGAGACCGCGGTCGCGCTCACCGGCGCGGGCGTGAGCGTCCCCTCGGGCGTCCCGCCGTTCCGGGGCGAGGGCGGCGTCTGGAACGAGTACGACCCCGACGCCTTCGACGTCCACCGGTTCCGGCGCGAGCCCGGCGACTTCTGGGCCGACTGGCTCGACCTCCGGGCGGACCTGCTCGACGCCGACCTCGAACCCAACGTCGCCCACGACGCGCTCGCCGACCTCACGGCCGCCGGCCACCTCGACGCCGTCGTCACGCAGAACATCGACGGGCTCCACGACGCGGCGCTCCTCGACGGCGAAGGCGACGGGAAGCGCGCCGGGGCCGCCGAATCTGACTCGGTCGTCGAACTCCACGGCAACGCCCGCCGGTCGGTCTGTCAGCAGTGCGGCCGGGCGGTACCCGCCGCCGAGGTCCGCGAGCGCGCCGCGTCGGGCGACCTGCCGCCGCGGTGCGAGAACTGCGACGGCGTGCTGAAGCCCGACGCCGTGCTGTTCGGCGAGCAGTTGCCGACGGCCGCGCTCGCTCGGGCTCAGCGACTCGCGGCCGACAGCGACGCGGTGCTGGTCGCGGGGTCGTCGCTCACGGTCGAACCGGCGGCGTCGCTGCCCGCGCGGGCCGCCGACCGCGGCGCGACCCTGATCCTGGTCAACCTCGACGAGACGCCGCTGGACGCCCGGGCCGACTACGTCTTCCGCGAGGACGTGACCGACGCGCTGCCCGCGATTCGGGACGCGGTCGGCGACTGACCGAGGGGCTCTCTGCCCCGATTTTGCCGGAATCCCGTCGTCCGAGCAGAAGTTGCAGACATCCCCCGACCTAAAGCCGCGGGCCTGCGTCTGTCCGACCGGACATGACCGACGACGACCGCAGCTTCAACACCGACAGCGTCCACGCCGGACAGGAACCGGACTCGGCCACCGGGGCGCGAGCGCCGCCCATCTACCAGACCACCTCGTACGTCTTCGACGACGCCGAGCACGCCGCGTCGCTGTTCGCGCTGGAGGAGCCGGGCAACATCTACAGCCGCATCATGAACCCGACCAACGCTACCCTCGAGGAGCGACTCGCGACCCTCGAAGGCGGCGTGGCGGCCCTCGCGACGTCGAGCGGGATGGCCGCGCTCAACCTCGCGACGTTCGTGCTGGCCGAGCGCGGCGACAACGTGGTCACGGCGTCGTCGCTGTACGGCGGCACCTACACCTACTTCACCCACACCGCGCCCCGGCGCGGGGTCGAGGCGAAGTTCGTCGACACGCTCGACTACGAGGCCTACGACGAGGCCATCGACGACGACACCGCGTACGTCCACCTCGAGACCATCGGCAACCCCGCGCTGGTGACCCCGGACATCGAGCGCATCGCCGACATCGCCCACGACCACGACGTCCCCCTGCTGGTCGACAACACGTTCGCGACGCCGTACCTCTGCAATCCCATCGAGCACGGCGCCGACCTCGTCTGGCACTCCACGACCAAGTGGATCCACGGCAGCGGATCGACCATCGGCGGGGCGCTAATCGACGGCGGCACCTTCCCCTGGGAGGAGGGCGACTACCCCGAGATCGCCGAGGACAACCCCGCGTACCACGGCGTCAACTTCCGCGAGCGGTTCGGCGACGCCGCGTTCGCCTACGCCGCCCGGACCCGCGGGCTCCGGGACCTGGGCAACCAGCAGTCGCCGTTCGACGCCTGGGTCACCCTCCAGAAGCTCGAGAGCCTGCCCCTGCGGATGGACCGCCACTGCGAGAACGCGCTGGACGTCGCGGAGTACCTCGAGGACCACGACGAGGTCGCGTGGGTCAACTACCCCGGCCTCGAGAGCCACGAGACCCACGAGGAGGCCACCGAGTACCTCGACGGCGGCTACGGCGGCATGATAACGTTCGGCCTGGAGGACGGCTACGAGGCCGGCCGCGCGGTCACCGAGGAGACCGAACTCGCCAGCCTGCTGGCCAACGTCGGCGACGCCAAGACGCTCATCATCCACCCCGCGAGCACGACCCACCAGCAGCTCACCGAGGAGGAGCAGCTCGAGAGCGGCACCACGCCCGACCTGGTGCGGCTGTCGGTCGGCATCGAGGACGTCGACGACATCGTCGCGGACCTCGACCAGGCCATCGCGGCGGCGACCGAGTAGTCTCCGACCTACGACGCTGCGCGGCCGCCACCCGGCTACGATTCCTCTCGCCGCCCCACGTGGCCGGGGTAGTCGCGCTCGAACCGGTCTTCTATCTCCCCCTCGCCGAACTCGATTATCACGGGCCGTCCGTGCGGGCAGGCGTAGGGGTTCTCGCAGTCGTCCAGCGCCGACAGCAGTTCGACAACCGACCCCTCCCGGAGCGAGGTGTTGCCCGTGATCGAGGGGTAGCACGCGAGGTCCGCCAGCAGGTCGTCGGCGACCGCCTCGACGGTGTCGCCGCGGTCGTCGGGGTCGGTCGAGACGAACTCGCCCAGCGCGTCCCGGAGCAGCGCGGGGTCGAGCGTCTCGTCCAGGACGGTCGGCGCGGTCCGGACGACGACGGTGCGCTGGCTCTCGTCCTCGTCGTCACGCTCCTCCGCGCGCTCGGCCCGGAAGCCGAGTCGCTCCAGCGCCTCGCGGTACTCCTCGAACACCGCGGCCTCGCCCGGGGTGAGTTCGAGTTCGACCGGTTGGGCCAGCATCTGGGTGGTCGCGTCGTCGTCGAACTCGGTCTGAAGTCGCTCGTAGTTGACCCGCTCGTCGGCGGCGTGCTGGTCGACCAGCACCAGCCCCTCGGGCGTCTCGGCCGCGACGTAGGTGTCGTGGACCTGGCCGAGAACCCGCATCCGGGGGAGGCTTTCGAACGCCGGGTCGTCGGTCGTGCCGCCGTCGAGCGTCCCGGACTCGGTGGGCGCCGCGAACTTCCGGTGGGCGTCGGCGGACCCGTCGCGGTCGGCCGTGGGGGTTTCTGGCGACGGGGAATCGTCCTCCGTCTCGGCGGCTGCGCTCGCGGTATCCGCGGTCGACTCCGGGTCGGGACCGCTCTGACCCGCCGGCGTTCGAGCGCGAGCGGACGACCCGGAGGTGGTGTCGCGGGTGGCTGCCGGACTGGTGTCCTCCGGCGTCTCTCCGGCGGACGACGCGTTGCTCGGTGACGACGAGGCGGCGGTCGGGCTCGACCCTGCGTCGCGACGACCCGGAATCGTCGCACCTGACTCCCGACTCGCCGAAGACGCTGTATTCGTCTCGGTACTCTCCGAGGCGTCGAGGGTCGACTGTTCAGGCTCCGCGTCCTCGTCGGTTCCGGGTGTCAGTTCGGCCTGTTCGCTTTCACCGTCGTCCTCGGGGCGTTCGGGCTGGACGCTGGCCTCGTCGGGCGCGCTCCGGCCGCGGGGCGCCGACGACCGGACCAGCCCGTGGTCGAGCAGCGCGTCCTCGACCGCGGTCTCGACCACCTCGCCGACGGCCTGCTCGTCGCCCCACCGGACCTCCATCTTCCGGGGGTGGACGTTGACGTCGACCTCGTCGGGCGCGACTTCCAGGAAGAGGACCGCGAAGGGGTAGCGCTCGGCCGAGAGCTGGCCGCCGTAGGCGTCGAGGAGCGCCTCGCGGACGACCGGCGCGCGAACGTACCGGCCGTTGACGTAGGTCGAGACGTACTCGCGGGTGCTCCGCGTGGTCTCGGGGTCGCTGACGTAGCCCGACACCGAGACGCCGCCCGTGTTGTCCCCATCGCTCTCTGCTCGCGGCGTTGCCGCTCGCTGTTCCGAGGCGTGCTGCGCCTCGCCGACTTCGATCATCGACGTCGCGACCTCCCGGCCGTACACCGACAGCAGCGCCGACCGGAGGTCGCCCCGGCCCGAGGTGGCGAACACCTCGCGGTCGTCGTGGGTCAGCGACACCGCCACGTCGGGGTTGGCCAGCGCGTACCGGGTGACGACCGTGTTGACGTGCGAGAACTCGGTGGTCGTGGTCTTGAGGTACTTCCGGCGCGCCGGGGTGTTGTAGAACAGGTCCGCGACCTCGACGGTCGTCCCCGCGGGCCGGCCCGCGGGACTCACCGATTCGACCTCGCCGCCCGCCAGTCGGAGTTCGGTCGCGCGCCGACTTCCCTCGTCGCCGTCCCCCCGCGGCTTCGTGGTGATGGTCGTCCGCGAGACCGCGCCGATGGTGTGCAGCGCCTCCCCGCGGAAGCCCAGCGTGGTCACGCCGGCTTCGAGGTCGTCGATGTCGTCGATCTTGCTGGTGGTGTGCTCGCGGACCGCGGCGCGAACGTCGTTCTCGCTCATCCCCACGCCGTCGTCGCTGACGACGATGCGCTCGGTGCCGCCGTCCTCGACGGACACGTCGATGCGGTCGGCGTCGGCGTCGAGGCTGTTCTCGACCAGTTCCTTGACGACCGAGGCGGGGCGCTCGACCACCTCGCCCGCGGCGATCTGGCGGACGGTCGCGTCGTCTAGTTCGGTGATTCTGTCGCTCACGGTCGCTCTCCTCCCGGCGGAGACTCGGGTCGTGGTTGTGTCATTGCTGTTGGTACCTGTCGCAGCGATTCGTAAAAAGTTCGGTCGTCGTTCGGCCGCGGAACCGGATATTCCCGAGTCGCCGTTCGGCCGCGCTCAGAGCCCGGCGTACGGCCCGCCCTTCGCCTCGGCGAGGCGCTGGACCTGGTCGTCCGAGAGGTCGATCTCCGACGCCGCGAGGTTCTCCTCGAGCTGGTCGACGGTGCGGGCGCCGACGATGGGCGCGGTGACGCCCTCGCGGTGCATCAGCCACGCCAGCGAGGTCTGGGCCGGCGTGGCGCCGACTTCCTCGGCCACCGCGTCGAGTTCGTCGTGGACGTCGAAGTTCGCCTCGGTGAGGTACGACTCCTCGAACCGGCTCGACTCGGCGGCCCGCGACTCGCCGGTCAGCCCGTCCTCGCGGGAGTACTTCCCGGTCAGGAAGCCCTGGCCCAGCGGGCTCCACGGGCAGACCGCGAGGTTCTCGCGGCGAGCCATCTCGAGGTAGTCGCCCTCGATCTCGCGGTCGACCAGGTTGTACCGGGGCTGGAGCACGGTGAACGGCTCCCAGCCCTCGGCGCGGGCGATCTCGTTGGCCTTCGCGACCTTCCAGGCGTTGGGGCGCAGCGTCGACGCGCCGAGGTAGAGGACCTTCCCCTCCTCGACCAGGCCGTTCAGCGTCTTCATCAGCTCGCGGGCCGACGTCTGGTCGTCCCAGCGGTGGATGTAGAGCACGTCGACGTAGTCGGTGTCGAGGCGGTCGAGGATCTGGTCGACCCGGTGGCGGAGGTTCTTCCGGTTGTTCCCCCGACTGTTGGGGTCGCCCTCTCGGATCTGCCAGTATATCTTCGAGGCGACGGTGTACCGCTCGCGGTCGCGGTCGGCCAGCCAGTTGCCGATCCACTGCTCGGCCTTCCCGCCGCCGTACACGTCGGCGGTGTCGATGTACCGTCCGCCGGCCGCCGCGTAGGCGTCGAGCAGCTCGAACGCCCGGTCCTCGTCGATCTCGACGTTGCCCTGCTCGGTCTCCTTGCCGAACCGCCATGTGCCGAACTGCAGTTCGCTCGTCTGGATACCGGTGCCGCCCAACTGGACGTAGTCGAGGTCGAGTTCCTCCGAGTCGGTCATGACGTGCGGGCGTACGAACGTCGCGCTCAAAAGGGTTCAGCAACCGGCAGGCGCGGGGGTGTACGCGAGGCTCGCTGCCGAGAGCGGAGTCGTCCTCAGTCGCCCCGTACCTTCGTCTCGATGTCGCGCACGACCTCGGGGTTGCGCAGGGTGGAGGTGTTGCCGAGTTCGTCGCCGTTGGCGATGTCCTCGAGCAGTCGGCGCATGATCTTCCCGGAGCGGGTCTTCGGGAGTTCCGGCGTGAAGATGACCGCTTCGGGCCGGGCGATGGGACCGATAGCCTCCTCGACGCCTTCGATGATGCGGTCGCGCATCTGGTCGTCGCCCTCGTAGCCGTCCTCCGTGATGACGTAGGCGTACACCGCTTCGCCCTTCATCTCGTGGTCGCCGCCGACGACGGCGGCCTCGGCGACGCCCTCGACGCCGACGATAGCGCTCTCGATCTCCATCGTGCCGAGGCGGTGCCCGGAGACGTTGATGACGTCGTCGACGCGACCGAGGACGGTGATGTAGCCGTCGTCGTCGATCTTGGCGCCGTCCTCGGGGAAGTACACCCAGTCGTCGGGGTCGTCGCTGTCCGTATCCGAGTATTCGGCCCAGTACTCGTCGATGTAGCGCTCGTCGTTCTGGTACAGCGTCCGGAGCATCCCCGGCCACGGCTTCTGGACCGTGAGGTAGCCGGCCTCGCCGGGTCCGATCTCCTCGCCGTCGGTGTCGACGATCTGGACGTCGACGCCGGGCAGCGGCGGCCCGGCGCTCCCCGGCTTCATGTTCTTCACGCCGGGCAGGGTGGTCACCATCATGCCGCCGGTCTCGGTCTGCCACCAGGTGTCGATGATGGGGCAGGATTCGTCGCCGATGTGCTTGTAGTACCACTTCCAGGCGCGGGGGTTGATGGGCTCGCCGACGGTGCCCAGCAGCCGGAGGCTCGAGAGGTCGTGGCGGTCGGGGTACTCGCTGCCCCACTTCATGAACGCCCGGATGGCCGTGGGCGCGGTGTAGAGCTGGTCGGCCTCGTAGTTCTCGACGATCTCCCACAGCCGGTCCTGTTCCGGGTAGTCGGGCGTGCCCTCGTACATCATCGTCGTCGTCCCCAGCGCGAGGGGGCCGTAGACGATGTAGGAGTGGCCGGTGATCCAGCCGATGTCGGCCGAGCAGAAGTACGTGTCCTCGGGCTTGATGTCCAGCACCGCTTGCGAGGTCCAGGCGGTCCAGGCGAGGTAGCCCCCGGTGGTGTGCTTGACGCCCTTCGGTTGGCCCGTCGTCCCCGAGGTGTACATCAGGAACAGCATGTCCTCGGCGTCCCGCGACACCGGCTCGACCTCCGCGCCCTCCTGCTCGGCCACGAGGTCGGCGTAGTCGCTGTGGTTCTCGCCCATCGGGTGGTCGTAGGCGCCGCCGAGGCGGTCGACGACCACCACGTCCGAGACGTCGTGTTCGACGTCGTCGAGGCCCTCATCGGCCTTGGCCTTGTGCTCGAGGGGGTCGCCGCGGCGGTAGTAGCCGTCGCAGGTCACCAGGTACTCCGAGTCGGCGGCGTTCATCCTGGTTGCGAGAGCGTCGGCGGAGAAGCCCGCGAAGACCACCGAGTGGGGCGCGCCGATGCGAGCACAGGCCAGCATGGCGATGGGAAGCTCGGGGATCATCGGCATGTACATGGTGACGACGTCGTCCTCGCCGACGCCCATATCCCGGAGCGCGGCCGCGAACTCGTTTACCTCCCGGTGCAGTTCCTCGTAGGTGTAGGTCCGGTTCTCCTCGTCGGTTGGCTCGCCGATCCACTCGATGGCGGCCTCGTCGCCCCGCTCGTCCAGATGCCTGTCCAGGCAGTTCGCCGAAGCGTTGAGTTCGCCGCCGGTGAACCACTCGTAGAACGGCGGGTTCGAGTCGTCCAGCACCGTGTCGTACTCGGTCTCCCAGTCGAGGAGGTCCGCGGCCTGCTCCCAGCACCCGGGCCACTCCTCCTCGAACTCCTCGTAGACGGAGCCGTCGGAGACGTTCGCCTGGGCGACGAACTCCTCGGGCGGCTCGAACTCGTCCTGTTCGGCGAGCCGCGCTTCGAGTTCTACGTCTTGTTCTTCGGGCATGGGTCACGTTCACAGTCTAACGACTACCATTTAAGTGAGGGGACTAACTATCACAAACGCCCCGATTCGTCCGATTCGAGGCCTGTCGGACCCGATGGTAAATTTTTCCGGCGACGGGCGACTCGTACCTCCGACCGCGCTCGGCTGCGACGCTAAACAGTTAGTGTTCCTCGGGGGGCACGGCCTGGCGGTCCGGTCCGTCGAAGACGGCGTCGAACACCTTCTGCTGGGCCTTCCGGAGGTGGTTGTGCAGCGTCGGCGACGACACCCCCATCGAGGCCGCCAGCTCTTCGGCGGTGCTCCCCCGTGGCCACTCGAAGTAGCCCGAGAGGTAGGCCGCCCGGAGCACGGTCCGCTGGCGGTCGGTGACGCGGTCGTGGACCGCCCGCCGGACGTCGGCCGCGCTCCGGACCGGTTCCTCGACCTCGCGCTTCGACCGGAGGTTCGTCTCCGGGAACGCCGCCTCGACCGCCTCGACGACCCGCCGGACGTCGACCCGCCGGGAGAACACCCCCGTCACGTCGGCGACGCCCGCCTCGACCGAGAGCTCCCGGACCGTGCCGCCGCGCTCGACCAGTATCGACGCGACCGACTCGCCCGAGACCGCGAACTCCAGCAGCGCGCCGTCGCCGTAGTCCCGGATGAGCCGGGCCTCGTCGACTGGCTCGGCGTCAGCCACCCGTTCGAGCACGTCCCCGACCGCTGCCCCGCGGACCGTGACGAAGTACAGCAGCGAGTGGTCCTCGACCGGGACCACGCCCTCGAGTTCGAACTCGCAGTCGAGGTCGGCCGAGGCCGCGACCAGGAACGCGCCGCGGTCGGTGGTCCGCAGCGAGAGTTCGACGCCGGTGTCGGCCAGCAGCAGCTGCTTGCGCGCGATGGCGGTGAGCGTCCGGCCGACCCGCCGGCCCGCGTCCGCGAGGAAGGTCCGGTCGGCCGGCGACACGGTCTCCCGGGCGACGCAGAACAGGCCGTGGACGGTCTCGTTCGACCGGAGCGGCGCGACGGCGAGCGAACACCCCGCCAGCGGACCGCCGGCGTCTGCTTCGCCGCCGACTGCGTCGATGTCCGCCTCGCCGCCGGTCACTTCGACGACTGTCACGTCGGGGCCGTCGTCAGTTAGCGGTCCGGACGCGGCGCTATCGTCCAGCACTCCGGCGGTGTCGAGCGCGTCGGCCGGCGCGTCGTCGGTCCCCTCCGGGGCGGCGCTGGTCCGGGTCCGGCCGCGGTCGTCGCAGATCCAGACCGCGCGGTAAGCATCGGCGAGGCAGTCGCAGGCGGCCCGCTCGACGTCCTCGCTGGTGGACGCGTCGGCGAGCGCCTCGCCCAGCGCGCCGGCCCGCGAGAGGAGGTCGCGGCTCCGGTCGTCGACGGCGCGAGGTCGGCGGTCGCGTCGCGCGGTCGAATCAGGTCGGTGAGACGCGATCGAACCGGGTCGCCGTCCGGCGGACTCCGGATGTTCGGGGGACCCTCGACGGTCGATGCGGCCCGCGCGGTCGGCGAAGGCGGCCAGGACGTCCTCGGTGGCGGGGTCGTCGAGGTACGGCGCGAGGCTCCGGAGGCTGGCCCACCCGCCGACGGCCTGAACGACCCGGGGCGCGACGCCCTCCTCGACCAGGAGCCGCCGGGCGAAGTGCTGGCGGAGGTCCCGGCAGGTCACGTCCCGGAGGTCGTCGGTCCGGTCGGCCACCTCGCCGACCAGCATCTGGACGCGCCGGGTCGACACGTCGACCACCGAGTCGCGGCGGCCGACGTCGTTGACGGTGGCGAACTTCCGGAGGTCGTGGGCGACCCGCGGCGGGACGTACGCCTCGCGGGTCTCGCCGTCGCCCTCGGGGACGGTGACCAGGTAGTGGACCTCGCCCCGGTACTCGCGCTCGCGGAGGTCCGCGGGTCGGACGCGGGCGATCTCCGACGCCCGGAGGCCGACGCGCCCGGCCAGCGCCACCACGAGGTCCTCGCGGTAGGTCTCGGTCCGCCGCCGGAGTCGCTCGAACTCCGCGGTCGTCAGGTAGTCGCCGCGCGACTCGCCGCTCATCTCGTTTCGCGTTCTCTCGGGAATCCGAATAAATGTTCCGCGACGGAGTCGAAGTCGGATTGATAGATCTTCTCCCCGTTTCCGGGTGGCTGCGGTCTTTCGAGTCGGCTTACTGCTATCGGTGGGGATACGATGGGAGTCGTGTTCTCGGGTAGGTGCAGGGCTGGTCTCCGGAGGCCACGTCTCCCGGTTCGAATAAACGCCGGAAAATGACGTAAATGGGCGTGTTCCTCCTCGATACCGGAACGTCGTCCGCTGCGGCCAGAATTTCGTATTCTCAAAGAAAGACGAAATACGGGCGAGTCACTCGCGGTCGAGCAGCGACTCGAGCTCGCCGACGACCTCCGGGTTCCGGAGCGCGCTGGTGTCGCCGAGGTCCTCGCCGTTGGCGATGGCCGCGAGGTACCGGCGGACGACCTTTCCCGACCGGGTCTTCGGGAGCGAGGGCGCGAACGTCACCTCGTCGGGCGCCGCGACCGGGCCGATGGCCTCCTCGGCGGCGGTCCGGACGCGCTCGCGGAGCGCGTCGTCGCCCGCGACGTTCGACGCGGGGCTGACGAAGGCGTGAATCTCGGACCGCTGGATCGCGTCGCCGTCGGTCCGGACGACGACCGCGGCCTCGGCGACCCCGTCGACGCCGACGATGGCGGACTCGATCTCGGTGGTGCTCAGTCGCCGGTCCGACACCTTGAGCACGTCGTCGGCCCGCCCGAGCAGGTGGACGTAGCCGTCGGCGTCGCGGACCGCGTTGTCGCCGGTGACGTACTGCCACTCGCCGTCTTCTCGCGGGCTCTGCTCCGCGCTATCCACGACTCGGGTCCGGCGGGCGCCCCAGTCGGTCCCCTCGCACAGCGACCGGGCCATCCCCGGCCAGGGTCGGGTGACGACCAGTTGGCCGGCCTCGCCGTCGGGCACGCGGCGGCCGGTTTCGTCGACCACCGCGGTCTCGATGCCCGGCAGGCTCTTGCCGACCGCGCCGGGTCGCATCCGGTCGACGCCGGGGAGCGTCGACAGCACGATGCCGCCGGTCTCGGTCTGCCACCAGGTGTCGACGACGGGGCACTCGCCGCCGCCGACGTGGTCGCGGTACCAGCGCCACGCGGTCTCGTCGATGGGCTCGCCGACGGTGCCCAGCAGTCGGAGGCTCGACAGGTCGTGGCTCTCGGGGTGCTCCTCGCCCCACTTCATGAACGCCCGGATGGAGGTGGGCGCGGTGTAGAACACGTCGACCGCGTTGCGCTCGATGATCTCCCAGAGCCGGTCGGTCTCGGGGTGGTCGGGCGTCCCCTCGTAGAGGACGGTGGTCGCGCCGAGCGCGAGCGGGCCGTACACCGCGTAGGAGTGGCCCGTGATCCACCCGACGTCGGCCGAGCACCAGTGGGTGTCCTCTGGCTTGATGTCGAGCACCGCGTGGCTGGTCCAGGCGACGTGGGCGAGGTAGCCGCCGGTGGTGTGGCGGACCAGCGTGGGCTCGCCGGTCGTGCCGGAGGTGTAGATGAGGAACAGCAGGTCGTCGGCGTCGCGGGCGACCGGCTCGACGGCCTCGCCGGCGTGGGCGTCGACGAGGTCGGCGTAGGCGCGGTGGTCGCCCGCCGCGGGCTCGTCGTCGAGCCGATTGACCACGACCTGCTCGACCGCGTGGTCGACCGAGACGCGGGCGTTGTCGGCCCGGCGCTTCAGGTCGAGCGCGGCCCCCCGCCGGTAGTAGCCGTCGCAGGTCACCAGGAATCGGGAGTCCGCGCCGGCCAGTCGGGTGGCGAGCGCATCCGCGGAGAAGCCTGCGAAGACGACGCTGTGGGGCGCGCCGATGCGGGCGCACGCCAGCATCGTGATCGGGAGTTCCGGAATCATCGGGAGGTAGAGGGTCACCACGTCGCCCTCGCCGACGCCCATGTCGCGCAGCGCGGCCGCGAAGGCCGAGACCTCGTCGCGGAGCTCCCAGTAGGTGTACGTCCGGCTCTCGCCGAGTTTGCCCTCCCACTCGATGGCGGTCTCGCCGCCCCGGCCGGCCGCGACGTGGCGGTCGACGCAGTTCGCCGAGGCGTTCAGCTCGCCGCCGGGGAACCACCGCGTGGTCCCCTCGTCGTCGAGCACCGCGTCGAAGGGCCGGTCCCACTCGAGCAGGTCGGCGGCCCGCGCCCAGCAGTCGGGCCACCCGGCCTCGCGGAACGCGTCGCGGTCGGCCGCGGTGACGTTCGCCTGCGCGGCGAACGCCTCGGGCGGCGCCACCCACTCGCGCCCGCCGGCAGTCTCCTCGGAACTCCTGTCGGCCATCCGTTTCGGCTTTCGCGTTATCCGGGAAAAATGGTTCGCCTCCGCGGGGGGTTGCGTCTCGGGGGACGGAGCGTGGTTGTCGAAATCGTTCGGCCGAGAAATCGGTTTACTCCGACTCCTTCAGCTCCGACTTCCACTCCTGGATCTTCGACAGCGCCTCGACCGGCGTCAGGTCGTTGACCGTCGTGTCCAGCACGTCCGCCAGCACCTCCTCCTGCTCGGGCGGCAGTTCCGGTCCCTCCTCCTCAGCCGACTCCCCCTCCGACTCGGACTCGCCCGACTCGAACTGCCCCGAGTCGAGGTCGAACACGACCTGCTGGGTCCCGCCCTCGCCACTCCCGCCGGTCTCTCCACCCCGCACGTCGACGGCCTTGTCCTCGCGCAGCCGCTGCAGCACGTCCCGCGAGCGCTCGACCACCGGCTCGGGTACCCCGGCGAGGTCCGCGACGTGGATGCCGTACGAGCGGTCGGTCGGCCCATCCTCGACCGTCCGGAGGAAGGTCACGTCGCCGTCCGACTCGTCGGCCGCGACGTGGACGTTCCGGACGCCCGGGAGCCGGTCGGCCAGTCCCGTGAGTTCGTGGTAGTGGGTCGCGAACAGCGTCTTGGCCTCGATCTGGTTGGCCAGGTACTCCGTGGCGGCCCACGCGATGGAGATGCCGTCGTAGGTCGCGGTGCCCCGGCCCACCTCGTCGAGGATGACCAGCGAGTCCTCGCTGGCGGAGTGGAGGATGTTGCTCAACTCCTGCATCTCCACCATGAACGTCGAGCGGCCCTGCGCGAGTTCGTCGAGCGCGCCGACCCGGGTGTAGATGCCGTCGACCAGGCCCACCTCCGCCGACGCGGCCGGGACGAAGCTGCCGACCTGCGCGAGCAGGGTGATGAGCGCCGCCTGGCGCATGTACGTCGACTTGCCCGACATGTTCGGCCCCGTGACCACCAGGAACCGCCGCTCGGCGTCCGCGTGCCCGCTGGCATTCTCCTGGTCCGGCGGCGAAGCTGCCCCGTCCATCCGGAGGTCGTTGGGCACGAACTCGGTGGTACGCTCGACCACGGGGTGGCGGCCCGCCTCGATGCGGAGGTCGCCCGACTCCCGGAGGTCCGGCCGTATCCAGTCGTTCTCGACGGCGTGGACCGCCAGCGAGCCCAGCGCGTCGAGCTCCGCGAGCGCCCGACCCACCGACTGGAGCAGGTCGGCGCTCGCAGCGACTTGCTCCCGAAGCTCGGAGAACAGCTCGTACTCCAGCTCCCCGCGGCGCTCCTCCAGCCGGAAGATCTGGCGCTCGCGCTCGTCGAGCTCGTCGGTGGTGTACCGCTCGGAGTTCTTCAGGCTCTTGAGCCGGTCGTAGCGGTCTGGCACCTGCTCCGTCTGGGACTGGCCCACCTGGATGTAGTAGCCGTCGGTCTTGTTCCGGTCGACCTGGAGCCGGGAGATGCCGGTCTCGCGCTTCTCGCGCTCGTCGAGC
Source organism: Halorussus rarus (assembly GCF_003369835.1). NCBI lineage: Archaea > Methanobacteriati > Methanobacteriota > Halobacteria > Halobacteriales > Haladaptataceae > Halorussus > Halorussus rarus. Next base: position 428,359 of record NZ_QPMJ01000003.1, read on the forward strand.
GTGGCGAGCCACTCCTTGGCCTCCTCGTGTCGGTCGATGATCTCGTCGAGTTCCTCGTCGTGGCCCCGCCGAAACAGCCCGCCCTCGGTGACGGTGCCCGGCGGGTCCTCGACCAGCGCGTCGAGTTCCTCCCGGAGCGCAGCGGCCGCCTCGCGGTCGGGTCGCGTCGCGATGTCCGCGAGCGGCGAGTCCGAGAGGCGGGGGTCGCTGGCGACGGCGTCGGCGACCTCCGGCAGGAGTTCGAGGGTCTCGCGCACCCGGAGCAGGTCCCGGGCGTCGGCGCTGCCGTGGGCCGCCTTGCTCGCGAGGCGTTCGAGGTCGTAGGCCCCGCCCAGCGTCTCGCGGACCGTCTCGCGGGCCAGCGCCGAGTCGGCGAACGCGGCCACGCCGTCGGCCCGCTCCCGGAGGGTCGGCAGGTCGCGGCGCGGGCGCTGGAGCCACTCCTTCAGCAGGCGCTTGCCCGGGCTCGTGACGGTGTGGTCGAGCGTGGCGAACAGCGACCCCTCGCGATCGCCCTGCATCGTCTCGGTGAGCTCGAGATTGCGCTGGGTCGTCGCGTCGAGCGCCACGTGGTCGTCGCCCCGGTACGACTGCAGCCGGGTCATCGAGGCTTTCACGCCGGTCCCGGTCTCCTCGACGTACGACAGCAGCGCGCCCGCGGCCTGGACCTGCGGGCTGTCGCCCCGTCGCTTGCCTCGTCCGCTACCCGACCCGCCGTCGTCGAGACCGATGCTGGCCAGCGCCTCCTCGCCGAACTGCTCCGTCGTCGCGTGGGTCGCCCGGCCCGGCGCGAACGCGTCCGCGCGGTGGAGCGTCAGCGCGGCGTCGGTGCGCTCGCGGACCCGGTCGAGGAAGGCGTCGTCGTTGCGGACCTCCGGGCCGGGCAGCACCTCCGCGGGGTCGAACCGGTAGAGCTCGGTGAACACCGCGTCGGTGGCGGCGTCATCGGACTGCGTCCGATTGCTCGACGAGCTTCGCTCGTCGGCGTCCGCGTCCTCTCCCTCGACTTCCGTGACCATGAACCGGCCGGTGGTCACGTCGGCGAGCGCCAGCCCGTAGCGGTCGGAATCGGCCCGGACCACGCCGGCGAGGTACCGGGCCTCGGCGTCGGTCGTCTCCAGCAGCGTGCCGGGGGTCACGACCCGCGTTATCTCGCGGGCGTGGCCGTCGGCGGTCTCGTGCTGGTCGGCGACCGCCACCCGATAGCCCCGCTCGACCAGCTGCTTGAGGTGGGGCGTGAGCTTGTCGACCGGGACGCCGGCCATCGCGTAGTTCGAGCCGTGGCTCGACTTTTGGGAGACCTTCAGGTCGAGCAGGTCGGCGACCTCCTGGGCGTCCTCGCCGAAGAACTCGTAGAAGTCGCCCACCTGCATCACGAGGTAGTCGGCGTCGGTCTCGGCCTTGAGCGAGAGGAACTCCCCGACGATTCCGGTCGCCTCGGCGTCAGCTTCGGGCACGGCGACCACCTCCCCGGAGGGACCGGCGCGAGAGCGGAGTCATAGTCGTGTCGGAGGGGCGACGGCGACAAAAACGGTGCGGGTTCGCGGTGAAAGTGAACGCCGGGGCGGTCGCCGACGCGGGACTCGGCCGTCGCGCCCCGGGACCTGCTCAGTCGTCGTCGGTCGCAGCCGACCCGGACTGCCGGGTGAGCAGCGTCCCGCTCCCCGCGTCGTCGGCCCCGCCCCGCTCGACGTGGTCGCGGGCGACGACGTAGCTGCCGTAGAGGATGACCAGGAGGAACAGCGAGAACGGAAGCGCCATCGTGACCGACAGCGACTCGACCGCGCCGAACTTCTCGAGCTCCAGCGACATCATCCCGAAGACCGCGAGCAGCCCGCCCCACCACGCCCGGTTGCGCGGGTTGGGGTCCTCGTCACCGAGCGTGATGGCCGAGATCATGAACACCGCCGAGTCCAGCGACGTGACGATGTACCCCGCGATGATGAGCACGAACAGCACAGCGAGCGCCGTCCCGTAGGGCGTTATCTGGAGCGCCTTCGCGATGGCAGCGGGCTTGCCGGCGGCGGCCATGGCCGCGGCGACCGGTCGCTGGTAGCCGGGCGCGAGCACCCACCCGCCGATGAGCGCGTGCTGGATCCAGGTGAGGACCGTCGGCACCACCACGAGGACCGCGAACATCTCCCGGACGGTCCGGCCCTTCGAGACGCGGGCGACGAAGCTCCCGACGAAGATGCTCCACGCCGCCCACCAGGCCCACCAGAAACCGGTCCAGTTGGCCGCCCAGTTGCCCGCCGAGGTCGGGGCGGTGTACAGCGTCAGCCGCAGCATCTCGCTGAGCCAGACGCCCGTCGCGTCCAGCCCGAGCTCGAACATGAAGACGGTCGGTCCGGCGACCGCGAGCAGCGCCATCGCGGCGCCGATGAGCACCACGGTCCCGCGGGCGGCGTTCCGGATACCCTTGCGCAGGCCGAGCCAGACGTCGGCGAGGAAGACGACGCCGATGAGCGCGAACACCGCGTACGTCAGGACCGTCGCCTCGAGACCGAACACCCGGCCGAGGATGGCCGCCATCGTCTGGGCGCTGAAGCCCAGCGTCGTCGCGATGCCGCCGACGGTCGCGACGAGCGCGGCCAGGTCGACCAGCCAGTAGAGCCCGGGGACGCGGTCCTCGTCGACGACGCTCGCGAGCATCGAACTGATCTTGTAGTCGCCGACGCCGTGGGTATAGACGATGACCCCGAACGCCATCGCGACCGGGAGGTACCACATCGCGAGCCCGGGGAACACCTCGTGGACGAACATGAACGCCAGCGCCATCGATTCGACCGACGCGCCCTGCACGGGGTAGGGCTGTGGCGGCGGGTTCCGGACGATGGAGATCGGTTCCGCGACGCCCCAGATGAGGATGGAGGCGCCGAAACCGACGGTGAAGACCATCGACAGCCACGAGAACAGGTCGAACTCGGGTTCGGCGTCGGGGCCGCCGATGCGGAGCTCGCCGTACTCCGAGAACGTCAGCGCGAGCACGGCGACCAGCAGGACGAACCCGAGGAGGATGAACCACCACCCGAAGTAGGTGAGCACCCGCGTCTTGGCGGCGGTGAGCGCGGCGCTCAGCGCCGCCGGGCGGAGGAGCCCGAAGCCGCCGAGCGCGAGCATCACGGCCATCGCCACCGAGAACAGCACCTTCTCCGACCGGTCGGCCTCGTCGAGGCCGAGGAGGTACCACGGTCGCATCCGTTCACCCGCCGGCCGTGTCGGTCGCGTCGCAGTCGTTCGCCTGTGCCGCGTCGCTACCGCTCTCGGCGTTCCGAGTCACTGTCAGAGTACCCGCAGGCTATCCAGCGATTGCTGAAAAAAGTCGGTGTCTCGACCCGCGCCGGGGAGACGGTACCACGCCACGGGCGGCCGCCCCGGCGCCCCGCGGTTCGCCGCCGATCTTCCGTCCGCGCGGGGCGTCCTCAGACCTTCGGCGTGTAGCCGGCGTCCTCGACCGCGGTCGCGATGTCCTCGTCGCTGGCGTCGCCTTCGATGGTCACGCTGCTCGACTCGTTGTCGGCCTCGGCGTCGGTCACGCCCGGCAGGTCCCGGAGCGCGTTCTCGACGTTCTCCTCGCAGCCGCCGCAGCTCATGCCCTCGACGGTTATCTGTTTCGCCATGTGGGCTAGTTGGGGTGCGTCCCTTTTCCGGGTTTCGCCTGTCGAACCGAACGCTGTCGCCGGTCTGACGTTGGAAAGTAAGGCGAGTTTCCGGAGGGTTGCCGCATCCCCCTGGAGCCCGACGCACTCGCGGCGTTGGGGATTAGCCACAATCCCGTAAAACCTCAAGCACGTACGTTCGAACATGGGAATCCAACAGGCGTTGCAGAACGTCCTGACGAACCCCACCTACCTCACGGCGTGGGGCGTCGTCGTCGCGGTCTCGCTCGCGGCCCTCGTCTGGGACCTCTGGCGGAACAACTCGGAGCTCAAGAGCCTGATGAAGTTCGTCTGGGGGTTCACGGTGCTGTACTCCGGGCCGCTCGGACTCCTGGGCTACTGGTACTCCGGTCGGACCCAGATCGACCACGACTCGTTCTGGCGCAAGGGGTTCCGGTCGGTCAGTCACTGCTACTCGGGCTGTGGCACCGGCGAGGTGCTCGGGGTCTCCATGGCAGTGGGTCTCTTCGCCTTCAAGACGACCGGGACCGTGATCCTCACCTTCTCGTTGGCGTACTTCTTCGGCTACCTGCTGACGGTCGGGCCGCTGATGCAGGAGGGCGTCGGCCTCGGCGAGGCGCTGAAGGACGCCCTCTACTCCGAGACCGCGAGCATCACGGTGATGGAGGTCGTCGCCATCAGCACCGACATCTGGCTCGCCGGCGAGGCCGGACTGGGCGACGTGCTGTTCTGGACCTCGCTGGTGTTCTCGCTGACGCTGGGCTTGCTCGCGGCCTATCCGGTCAACCTCCTGCTCATCCACTTCGGCGTCAAGGAGGGGATGATGAACCCCGCGAAGATGGGGGCCGAGATGGGCGCCTGACCGCGCTCGCTCGGCGACCGGATTGTCGGTGAACCCGCCCGGACCGCCGGGTACGCCTTGGAATCCTGGCCACCGAGTGTAAGGCCCCGGCTCCCCTGTTATCCTATGCTATGGCGCTTTCAGAACTCGACCTGAGCGACACCGAGGAGGAGTGCATCGACAACTGCTTCGAAGCCGTCCAGGCGTGCGAGTGGTGCGCCGACGAGTGTCTCGACGAGGACATGGACATGTCCCGGTGCATCCGGCTCTGCCGGGACGTCGCCGACCTCGCGAGCGACCACGCCCGGTTCATGGCGCGCAACTCCAACTACAGCGACCAGCTCGCCGAGGCCTGCGCCGGCGCCTGCGAGGAGTGCGCCGAGGAGTGTCGCCGCCACGACCACGACCACTGCCAGACCTGTGCCGAGGTCGTCGAGCGGTGCGCCGAGTCGTGCCGCGAGATGATGCAGCAGGCGTCCTGACGACGGCCGTCGGCTCGTAACCGCGCTCCGGTTCACAACCGCGACTCGATTTCTTCGACCAGTTCGCGCGCCGCGACGACGCGCTCGTCGGCCGCCTCGCTGCCGGTCTCCTCGACGTTCGAGAGCAGCATCCGGACCTGGCCGACGCGCTTCTCGACGACCGCTTCGGGGACGTCTTGACCCGCGGCGTCCTCACAGACGGCCTCGGCCTCGCCGAGCCACTGGCTCGCCCGCGCCTCGACCGGCAACTCCGCGGTGGCTTCGAGGTGGGCGTGGAGGTCCGCGACGAGCGACCGGAGGTCCTCGCTCTCGTCGTCAGAACTGGCCATGTCTCGGATTCGGGCCGAAGCCGCAAGGATGATGCGGTCGAAGCGAGCGCCTGCACGCATGAGCGACGAGGACGCCGACGAAGCGAAACGGGACGACGGCGCCGACGACTCCGAGGCCGACGGCGCCGGCCACGACCACGGTCTCCCGCCCGAGCACCTCCAGTACCCCGAGTTCGCCTTCGAGGAGGGCGAGGTCGGAACCGACGGGAGCTTCGACCTCGCGGCCGACCTCGACCGCGACGAACTGCGCGAGTGGGTCGCGGACCTCGCGGGCGGCCTCGCCAGCCACGACGTCGCGGTCGAGTCGCCCGAGGGGTACGTCACTTTGGGGGTCGCGCCGGAGGGCGTCTCGATGTCGTTCGACCCGGACGAGTCGGGCGTGGGCGAGTTCGAGTTCACCGTCGAGATGCGTGCGAAGGCGATGTTCGTCGCCGACGACCCCGACGGCGAGAAGGTGGGCGCGCGAGGCGGCAAGGGGTTCATCCCGATAGAGATGCTGACCGGCGAGGGCGAAGCCGAGGAGTTCCGGTGTTACAACTGGATGGACGATTCAAGCGACTCCTAAACGGCGCCTCTCAACGTCAGTACTCGCTCGGTCAGTTGGTCCGCGTCCCTCGCAATCACCTTCGTCATCGCCTCTTTCCCCACCTCGCCGCGGTCGACGACCGCCACGGGCGTCCCCTCCAGCGACTCGAACGCCTGCTTTGCACCCCACTGCATCGTACTCCCCTCCTCTTCTTTCACCCCGTCCGGCTCCGACTCCCGGTCGTACGCCGCGACCGGCCAGCCCACCGACTCCAGCGCGGCCTCCACGTCCGCGTCGAACCGGCAGTTCGCCGCGAACCGGAGGCCGGGGTCGAACTCCCGGCAGGCGAGCAGGAAGCGCGCGACGTGGCTCGACGCGCCGAAGCGCACGCCGCGATTGGGTTTCACGCCCGAGAGCGTCCGGGTGATGCGGCCCTCCACAGCGGCGGTCTCCTCGACGCCTTCGGCGTAGGGCGTCGCGCCGACCACGTTCATCCCCACCTCCGGCACGAGGGCGGAGACGTCCGCGTCGACGAACTCCTGAACGACCTCACGGACCTCTTCGGCCGTAGTTTCCCGGGCGGCCCGATTCCGCAGTTCCACCGAATGATGCACCGACCCCGGTCCCTCGCCCACGTCGAGGGGGTAGCGGACCGCCCGGGTCACGAAGTCCACGCCGGCCTCGACCGCTTCCCCGAGATCGTCGCCGAGGGCGAGTCGGGCCGCAATTGCGGCCGAGAGCGCGCATCCCGACCCGTGGGTCGCGTCGGTATCGATGCGGGGATGGCGGGTCGCGCGGGTCCGGTCGGGTGTCACCAGCACGTCCCGGACCGTCTCGCCGGGGACGTGGCCCCCCTTCACGAGGGCGGCGTCGGCGCCCGTCGCGACCAGTTGCTCGCCCGCCGCGACCGCCGACTCGCGGTCGGTCACCGCCACGCCGGTCAGCACCTCGGCCTCGTCGGCGTTGGGCGTCACCAGCGCGGCCTCGGCGACCAGGTCCTCGTAAGCGTCCTCTGCCTCGCGGTCGAGCAGGCGGTCGCCCGCGGCGGCGACCATCACGGGGTCGACCACGACCGGGAAGTCCGCCCCGGCGGCGCGCTCGGCCACCAGTTCCACGATCTCCGCGGTGGCGAGCATCCCGGTCTTTGCCGCCCGCACGTCGAAGTCGCCGGTCACGGCGTCGACCTGTGTCGCGACCTCGCCGGCCGGCAGAACGTGGGTCGACTCGACGCCCCGCGTGTGCTGGGCCGTGACCGCGGTCACGGCGCTGGCCCCGAACGCGCCGTGGGCTTCGATGGTCTTGAGGTCGGCCTGCACGCCCGCGCCGCCGCCCGAGTCGCTGCCCGCCACCGTGAGCGCGACCGGCCTGTCGACCGGGGCCGCCTGGCGGGTGCCGGTTGTCGCGTCGTCGTCCCGTTCGGTCGTCACGTCGCCGTCTCGGTCGGTCGTCACGTCGCCGTCTCGGTCGGTCGTCACGTCGCCGTCTCGGTCGGTCGTCGCGTCGGTGTCCTCGCCATTCATTTACCAGGTAGTACAACCAAGTGGTACTTAGAGGTGGGTGGTCCGAGTCCCGCGTCGGGGTCTTCCGACCGTCTGCGGGCGCCGCCACGCTCGTATGGACGGCCTTTTAATCCCGCGAGACCGTATCTACGTCCATGATTTTCGAGAACCTGCCGACGACACCCACGTCGGAGGAGCTCATCGACAAGGCGTTCTCGCGGGCGTCGCGGGCCGGCCGTGCCAAGAGCGGCGCCGAGGCCCAGCAGTCGATGCTCCAGACCGCCTCCAACATCCTGAGCGACAACCTCCAGAACGTCGCGGCCGAGTGGCCCGACTTCGACGAGGTCGACCCCTTCTACTACGAACTCGCCGACGCCATCGTCGACGTGGACGAGTTGCGCCAGAGCCTCTCGGAGATACAGTGGGCCAGCCGGAAGACCCACGACATCGGCCGGGAGTACCAGGGCAAGCTCACCGGCGACGCCGACGCCGACCGGAAGTTCCGCAAGCAGGGGTTCGCCCGGCTCGCGGACGTGGTCGAGGAGGTCGCCGACGACCTGGAGCGGGTCGGTCAGGCCCACCAGGACCTCCGGCGGCTCCCCGACATCGACCCCGAGGAGCCGACCATCGTGGTGGCGGGCTACCCCAACGTCGGCAAGTCGTCGTTCGTCAACGCGGTCACGAACGCCCGCAACGAGATCGCCGAGTACCCCTTCACCACCAAGGGCGTCCGGGTCGGCCACTTCGAGCGCGACCACATCCGGTACCAGATCGTCGACACGCCCGGCCTGCTCGACCGGCCGGCCGACGAGCGCAACGACATCGAGAACCAGGCGGTCTCGGCGCTGACCCACCTCGCGGACGCCATCGTCTTCGTCGTCGACGCCAGCGGCTACTGCGGCTACCCCCTCGACGCCCAGCTCGACCTCCGGGACGCGCTCGCCGAGCGGTTCGACGGCGTGCCCGTGCTCACCGTCTGCAACAAGGCGGACCTCTCGACCGACGTCGAGGCGGACGCCTACATGAGCGTCGAGAGCGGCGAGAACGTAGACGCGGTCCTCGACGCCGCGGTCGACGCGGTCGGCTACGAGCCCGAACTCCCCTTCGAGGACCGGTAAGCGGACGGTACGTGCTCGAAGAGAACTCTCACGCGAACGCTCGGCCCGCCGGCGTCCCCAGCGACCCGACGGTCCCGTTCGAGACCTGGTAGTCGACGAAGTGGACGCGGACGGACGGGTCCTGCCTCGTCACGGCGCCCAGTCGGCGCTCCAGCCTGGTCGCCAGGCCGGGGTACTCGCGGTCGGACGTGCGACTGATGGTGACGGTGACCGACTCGGATTCGAACCAGCCCCCGGTGAACCCGTACTCGGTGTTGGTCGAGACGTACGTGAGGTTCGCGTACGCCTGGTTGTCGAGGACAGAACTCACCTCCTGGTTGACGGTCCGCTCGTAGGTGATCTGCTGGTACGTCGCGACCACCACGCCGCCGACGATCAGGAGCAGCACCGCCACTCCGATCGCGAACGCCGCGGTGCTCGTCGACTCGCGGGGGTCGAACAGGTCCCGGTCGAACCCGTTCGGCCGGTAGCCGAGGTATCTGAGCGTGACGAAGGCGGCGACGTTGATGCCGACCATCGAGACCAGCAGGAGCAACAGCGACCCCAGCGCGATGACGGGGAACCCCCAGACGACGGCGATGCCGGTGGTCGCCGCGGCCGGAATCAGCGCCGCGGCGATCATGACGCCGATGAGCGAGGTCGGCCCCTTCGTCGTCAGGCCGAACGCCGAGGCGCTCCCCGCCGCCAGACCGACCGCGACGGTGAGCAGGCTCGGCGAGACCCGGGAGCTGATCTGGCCGAGCGCGGTGATCTGGAGCGGCGGGACGAACGAGAACGTCTGGAGGAAGTAGCCGAACGCCAGCGCGGTGACGATTGCGATGACGACACCGACCCCCTGCAACACGATGCTGTCCCTGAGCATCTCCCGGTCGCCCGTGACCGCACCGACGCTCGCGGTGAGAACCGGGCCGACGAACGGCGCGATGACCATCGACCCCACGACCACCGCCGGCGAGTCGACCAGCAGCCCCGCGGTGGCGATGATGGCGCTCAGGAAGATCATCCAGACGAACGACACCTTGTCGCGGGCCATGTCCCGCGCCTTCGACCGGAGCTCCTTCCGGGTCAGCGGGTCGAAGTCGTCGGAGTACCGCTGCTCCAGCAGCTCCATGTTGGGCGTGGCGGCGGTCTCGGCGGTCGCCATGACGGTGTACTCGTCCTCCTCGAGGCCCGCGTCCCGGAGCGCGTCCATCACGTCCCCGACCCCGTCGCTCGGGAGGGGGAACTCCACGAGCACCTCCTCGCCGGTCCGCTCGTCGGTCTCGAGCACGGCGTAGTCGATCTGCTTCGAGTCGAGCGCGCCCAGGATTGGACCGCGCCGCTCCTCCGGAATCAGGACGTGTATCAGGCGCACACGGGAGGAACGGGATACCGACGCAAAAGAATTCAGGCCGCGAGCCGGTCGCGAGCCGGTCGGCCGACCGGCTCGCGGTCGCGGGCCGGGGCTATCGCGCGGGTCGCTACCCGGTCGCGTTGTACGTCACCGACACCTGCGCGGTGACGGTGACCGGCCCCGATTCGATCTCCGTCGCCGCCTGGCCGCCGGCGTCGGCCGAGAGCGTCTCGGCCCGAATCGGACTGTAGCTCACGTCGCCGGTCGCCGCGCTGTGGACGCCCTCGACGGTCAGGTTGGCGCTCTCGGCGATGACGTCGGCGTCGGCGCGGGCGTTGTCCATCGCGTCCCGGAGCGCCTCGGCCCGGACCTCGCGCCGGCGCTCCTCGGAGAGCGTGAGTTCGACGCCGTCGACCCGGTCGGCGCCGTTCGACACCGCCACGTCGAGCACCGCGCCGGCCCTGCTCGCGTTCGACAGGGTTATCTCGAAGGCGTGGACGCCCTGGAAGCCGACGGGGACGCGGTCGCCGTCCCGCTCGCGGTACTCCTGGTCGATGCTGAACGCGACCGTTCGAATCTGGTCGTCGCCGACGCCGGCGCGCCGGAGCGCCTCGCTCATCCGCGACGCGTTCTCCGCGAGCCGCTCGCGGACCGCGTCGGCGTCGTCGCCGCTGGCGAGGACCGCGACCTGCAGCACCGCCTGGTCGGGCTCGGCCGCGGCCTGCCCGGTGGCCGCGACGCTGATGGTCTCGCCGTCGTCGCTCGGTTGGACTGCCTGTGCGCTGGCGTCGCCCGTCGGGTCGATGCTCCCGACGCAGCCCGCCGTCAGTAGCAGGACTGCGACACCCACCGCTGCGAGTACTCCCCTTGACATCGCCACGTCTGTACGGCGGCCCGCGACATAAGGTTCTGCTAAATTCAAATCCCGGTTTGACTCATCGTCGATGGCCGACCCGGCTCGACGCCGGGACGCGGTCCGCTGCGAGCGTCCGCCGCGGTGCAGTGGCCGACTCGTCTCGGCGCCCGTCTCACTTCGTCCCACCGTCGTACTCGACGTACCGCACCTGGACCGCGACCCGGTGGCCCGAGTTGCGGTTGATGCGCCTGGTGAGCGTCTCGGCGAGGTCCGGGTACGCCGTGTCCGGCGGCCGGCCGACGGTGACGACGACCCGCTGGGACTGGTCGAACGGGAGGCTGCCGCTGCCGCGGAACTCCATGTCGAACAGCCGGGCCTCGTCGTACGCGCCGCCGTCGAGCACGTCGCCGGCCTCCTGGCGGACCTGGTTCTGGAACTGGGCCTCCTGGATGGTGGCGAACGTGACGCCGCCGAGGAACAGCGAGAGCAGGCCGATGGCGGCCACCAGGACCCCCGCGCGCTTGAACAGCGCCGACCGGGTCTGGTCGTGCTCGAACAGGTTCTTCGGCCCGTAGTCGAGGTACCAGAGCACCGCGAGGCCCGCGAGGTTGATCGAGAGGATGTTGACGAGCACGAGGACGAACGAGCTCACCGCCGCCATCGGCTGCCACCACGCGATGGCGATGCCGACCGCGGCGGCCGGCGGGACGAGCGCGGCCGCGATCATCACGCCGACGATGGCGACCGAGACCCCCGACGCGAGGCTCAGCACGCCCGCCGCGCCAGCCCCGAGCGCGACCGCCAGCGAGAGGAAGTCGGGGGTGAGCCTGCCGCTGACCTGCGAGATGCCGAGGATGTCGGTCTCGGGCGGGACGAGGAAGCCGTACCGCACCACGACCGCGAACAGGGTGGCGGCCGCGATGGCCGAGAAGCCCCCGATGAACTGGTACTTCACGCCCCGCCGGAACAGCTGCCGGTCGCCCAGGACGGTCCCGACGCTGGCGCCCATCGCCGGGCCGATGAGCGGCGCGATGACCATCGACCCCACGACCACCGCGGGCGAGTCCAGCAGCATCCCCGCGGTGGCGACGACGGCGCTGATGACGGTCATCGCCACGAACGTGGGGAACTCCGGGGTCATCTCGCGGGCCTCGGTCCGGATCTCCTCGCGGGCGATGGTCGTCGCGTCGGGGTTCTCCTCGGAGTACCGCCGCTCGAGCTCCTCGTACTGGCGCGAGACGTCGGTCTCGGCGTCGATGATGACCGCGTGGGGGTCCTCGCCGAGCCCGGCGTCCTGGAGCTTGTCGAGGACGGGCTGGACCGCGGCCGTCGGCAGCGGGAAGTAGGCGATGGCGGTGTACTCCCGGCCGCTGGTCTCGTCGGTCAGCATGTAGTCGACCCCCTCCTCGTCGAGGACGTCGGCGACCAGCTCTCGCTTTCCCGCCGGAATCGAAACCTGCACGAGCCGCATACGTTCGGAGATGGCACGGCGGGTGTAAATAAGCCGCGGCACCCAGACGGCGGTCCCGCGGCCAGACGCGTTCGCCTCGCGGGGGTTCGCGGAACCGGTCCCGGGGTCGGTGGAACCGCGGCCGTTAAACCCCGCGCCCGGCAAGTGATGGTATGTTCGAGAGTCGCCCGGACCGGAGCGCCGAGGTGGTGTTCGTCGGCCGGTCGAACGTCGGCAAGTCGACGCTGATGCGCGAGCTGACGGGCCACACCTTCGACACGGGGAGCAAGCCCGGCGTCACCCGGTCGCCCAACCACTACGACTGGGCCAGCGAGGACTTCGTGCTCACCGACCTGCCGGGGTTCGGCTTCATGTCGGGCGTGCCCGAGGAGCGCCGCGAGCAGATCAAGACCGACATCGTCCGGTACATCGAGGACAACGCCGACGACATCCTGGTCGGGGTCCTCGTGGTCGACGGCAAGAGCGCGGTCGACATCATCGACCGCCACTCGGGCGAGGACGAGGTGCCCTACGACGTCGAGATGTTCTACTTCCTCCGGGACGTCGACATCCCGGTCGTGGTCGCGGTCAACAAGATGGACAAGGTCGACGACGAGGACGAGCGCCTCGACGCGCTCTGCGACCGCCTCGGCCTCCACCCGCCGTGGAAACAGTGGCGCGACACCGTCGCCCCCATCAGCGCCAAGCGCGGCAACATCGACGCGCTGACCGAGGCGGTGAAGGACCACCTCCACGAGCAGCAGCGCGACGATCTGCTGAAGTTCTTCTCGTAGGCCCGAGGGCCGCACATAGGTCGGAGCGGCCGCCAATCCCCGTGCGACGAATTCACTCGGACGACAGTATCTTTTTACGCCCGGGAGCGCTGGTAACGCTAATGAAACTGACTTTCCTGTCGACCGACCGAGTGGCTACCGATGGAGGCCGTTCCGTACGAGGGAGGGAGCGGCGTTGAGCGAGCACCCGCCGCCGGTCGCCGGGGCGCCGCTCGAACCGGGGCTGGAGGCGCTCGAGACGAGCCCGGAGTTCCGCGGTCCCGTCGAGCGCCTCGACGGCCACCACTGCAACGACCACTTCGCCCAGATCTACGAGACCGACGAGGAGCGGTTCGCCGCGGCCGTCCCGTTCGCCCGCCACGGCCTCGAGTCGGGCGAGTGCGTCATGTACGTCGTCGACGAGGGCCGCGAGGCGGAGGTCCGGGCGGCGCTCGGCCGGGGTGGCGTCGACGTCGACGCCGCGGTCGATTCCGGCGCGCTGTCGTTGCACACGCCGCGCGAGACGTACCTCCGGAACGGCTCGTTCGAGCCCGACGAGATGGTCGAGTTCTACGGCGACACCGTCGCCGCAGCCGACGCGGAGTACGAGGGGCTGCGGATCGTCGCCGAGACGTCGTGGCTCGACGGCGACCGCATCACGTACGAGCAGTTCATGGAGTACGAGGCGAAGGTCAACCGGCTGTTCGACGCCGAGAACTGCGTCGCGCTCTGCCAGTACGACCGGACCCGGTTCCCGCCCGAGTTCGTCAGGAACATCGTGCGCTCGCACCCCCACCTCATCCACGACGGCGCCGTCAGCCACAACGTCTACTACACGCCGCCCGCGGAGGTCTTCGACGACGACCCCGCCCGCGAGGTCGACCGGATGCTGGGCACGCTCCGCGAGCGGACCGAGGCGAAGGCCCAGCTCCAGCGCCGCGACCGGTTTCTCCGGGAACTCTACGAGATCGCGGCGGGTCAGGACCGCTCGTTCGAGGAGAAGCTCGACGCCCTGTTCGAGCTGGGGTGCGAAGTGTTCGACCTCAACTTCGGGTTCCTGAACCGGGTCGATTCCGCCGCCGACCGCATCAAGATCGAGTACGCCAGCGACGACCACGAGCACTACGAGGTCGGCGGCGAACTCCCGTTGTCCGAGACCTACTGTAAGGCCGCCGTCGATATCGAGGCGGCCGCGAGCATCGCGGACCCCGCCGCGGAGGGCTACGACGACCTCTTCGTCTACGAGGAGCTCGGTGTCGACGGCTACTTCGGGACGTACATCCCGGTGGACGGCGGCGCGGACCGCACCCTCGCGTTCGTCCCCGCCCCCGACTCGGAGTCGGTGTCGGTCTCCGAGGAGGACCGGATGCACCTCGAGCTGATGGGGCAGTGGGTCGGCTACGAGCTCAACCGCCGCCAGCGCGAGCAGTTCCTCCGCGAGTGCCACGAGATTACGTCCGACCCCGACCATGGGTTCGAGGCGAAACTCGAGCGGTTGGTCGAACTGGGGTGCGACCGATTCGGTCTCGACGCCGGCGGACTGTGTCGCGTCAACCGGGAGAGTGACTTCCTCGAAGTCGAGACGGTCATCGGCGACCACGACGTCCTCGAACCGGGGTTGCAGGCCGACCTCTCGGAGACCTACTGTCAGGTGCCCACCGCAACCGGCGCGGTGGCCGATGCCGCCGTCTCCGACCCGGACGGTGTGACCGACCCCGGCCCGTTCGAGGGCACACTCGGCTACGAGGTCTTCGGGATTCGGACGTACCTCGGCACCCATCTCGAACTCGACGGGGCACCCAACCGCACGTTCTGGCTCGTGTCGAACGAACCGCGTGACGACCCGATCACCGACGAGGAACGGACGTTCCACCGGCTGATGGGGCAATGGGTGAAATACGAACTCGAACGCCAACAACGCGAGCAGTACCAGCGCGAACTGTACGAAATCGCGGCCGACCCCGACCGTTCCTTCGAGGCGAAACTGGACGCACTGTTCGACCTCGGGCGCGAGCGATTCGGCCTCGACGTCGGCGGCATCGCGAAGATTGACCCCGAGACCGACCTGTTCGAGGTGGAGGCGGTCCGCGGCGACCACGACCACCTCATCCCGGGCGAACGATATCCGCTGTCGGAGACGTACTGTCGACTGGTGACCGAGGACGGCGAGACCGCGGCCGTGACCGACCCCGTCGACGTGGGGTTCGAAGGCCAGCTCTGCTACGACCGGTTCGGGGTGCAGACGTACCTCGGAAACCACCTCGCGGTCGAGGGCGGGACCGACCGGACGTTCTGGTTCGCCTCGACCGAGCCGCGCGAGGCGCCGATCACCGACGAGGAGCGCACGTTCGTCCACCTGATGGGCCAGTGGGTCAAGTACGAACTGGAGCGCCGCCAGCGCGAGCGCCAGCTCGAACGGAAGAACGACCGGCTCGAGAGCTTCGCCAGCCTGCTCGCCCACGAGCTGCGCAACCCCGTCACCATCGGCCAGATATACGGCCAGCAGCTCGAGGGCGAGGCGGACCCGGAGGCGGTCGAGTACGTCCTGGAGGCGTTCGACCGCATCGAGGACATGGTCGACGTTCTGCTGATACTCACCCGGGGCCGCGAGGCGGTCGGCGAGTGCGCCCCGGTCGACCTCGCGGCCGCGGCCCGCGACGTCTGGGAGACGGTCGAGGCGCCCGACGCCGCCCTCGACGTGGACCTCGACCGGCCGATGGAGGCCGACGAGACGTACGTCAGCCACCTGTTCCGGAACCTCCTCGAGAACTCGGTGGAGCACGGCGGGGCGGACGTCACCGTCACGGTCGGCGACCTGGGAGACGGATTCTACGTGGCCGACGACGGCGTCGGCATCCCGGTCGAGGACCGCGAGGCGGTCTTCGACGAGGGGTACACGACCGCCGCCGACAACGGCGGCACCGGGCTCGGGCTGGCGTTCGTCCGGAAGCTCGCGGAGGTGTACGAGTGGGACGTCTCGGTGACCGAGAGCGAGTCGGGCGGCGCGCGCTTCGAGTTCCGGAACGTCGACTGACGCTACCGCGCTGTAATTGTCGCCTAACGCGATAAAAATCAGTTCTCGTCGACCGGTGGCGTTGCCCGACGAGGGTCGACCCGGAACGAGCCGCCACGCCGACCGCGCTCGGCGCCCGTCCGTCGCGGCCCCAAGTCGGAACACGCCCACGCCCGTACCGGGACCAATGGCACAGACTCCGGCCTACGAGGTGGTCGTCGTCGGCGGCGGCCCCGCGGGGCTCACGACCGCGCTGTACGCGACCCGACTCGGCCACCGGACCGCGCTCGTCAACCGGGAAGGCGGCCGCTACGAGTCGGTCTCGCACGTCCACAACCTGGTCGGCGTCTCCGAGGAGACCTCGGGCGGCGACGTGACCGAACTCGCCGTCGACCAGCTGGAGGAGTACGGCGCGGACTACTACCAGGACGACGTGCGGGCCATCGACCGGGTCGACCCCGACGCCGACGCGGCCGAGTTCGAGAACCGGAGCGACGACACCCGGTTCCGGGTCGACGCCGAGAGCGTCGCGCTGCGGGCCGACCGCGTGGTGCTGGCCACCGGGTTCACCGACGTGCCCCCCGAGGTCCGGAACCTCCGGGCGTTCGCCGGCCGGGGGCTCCACTACTGCCTCCACTGCGACGCCTACACGCTGGGCGACGACCCCGTGTTCGTGCTCGGTCACGACGACCACGCGGCCCGGATGGCGATGATACTGCTGAACTTCACCGACGACGTGGACCTCCTGCTCAACGACGAGGAGCCGACGTGGGGCGACGACGCGGCCGACCAGGTCCGCGAGCACCCCGTCGAGGTGGTCGACGACCGGGTCGACCACGCCTACGCCGCCGCGGACCCCGACCACGGCGGCGACGCCGAGGAGTGGCTGGGCGGCCTGGAGTTCGCCGACGGCCACACCCGGGAGTACGGCGGCGGCTTCGCGGTCTACGGCAAGGAGTTCAACAACGACCTCGCGACCGACCTGGGCTGCGAGTGCAACGACGACGGCTCGGTCGCGGTCGACGACGACCGCGAGACCAGCGTCGACGGCGTCTACGCGGTCGGCGACCTGACCCACGGCCAGAACCAGACGCCCATCGCGCTGGGCGACGGCGCGTACGCCGGCATCGCGCTCCACAAGGACCTCCGGCAGTTCCCGGTCCCGGCCGACGACCTCGACCGGCTCGCCGACCTCGGCGTCCCGGCGATGCCCGACGACCTCCGGGCCAGGATGTGGTGCGTGCAGGGCGCCGACGAGCACGCGGGCATGACGCCGCCCGGCGAGTGATTAGCGGGCCGGACGAGCGCGCATCGCATCCCGGAACTCTTGTGTCTGCCGGTCAGACGACCCGGTTCGTCATCGCGTCGCCCGACGCCAGGCGCTCCAGATTCTCCCGGATGAGCCCCGCGACGTGGCGGTGGTAGTCGCGCTCGGCCGCGGCCCGGTGGGGCGACACGACGACCTCCTCGAAGTCCCAGAGCGCGGAGTCGGCCGGAAGCGGCTCCTCCTCGAACACGTCGAGCCCGGCGCCCGCGATCTCGCCGTCGCGGAGTGCGTCGACCAGTTCGTCCTCGGCGACCACGGGTCCGCGGGCGACGTTGACGAGGTAAGCGTCGCCGTCCATCGCCGCGAACTCCGCGGCGCCGATCAGCCCCTCGGTCTCGTCGGTCAGCGGCACCGCCAGCGCGACGAACCGGGCGCCGGCGACCGCCTCGTGGAGTCGGTCGGGGGCGTAGACGGTCTCGACGTGGGGCGCGGGGTCGCCCGACCGCCGGACGCCCACCACCTCCATGCCGAGGGCGTCGGCGCGCTGCGCGATGCCCCGCCCGAGGGTGCCGAGGCCGACGACGCAGCACCGCTCGCCCTGGAGGGTGAACGGGTCGTCCCACGCGGGGTGGGCCCACTCGCGGTCCGCCTGGTTCCGGACGTAGGTGTGGAGCCGGCGCGCGAACGTCAGCATCAGCCCGACCGCGAACTCGCCCACGCTGGTGTCGTGGATGCCGGTGCTGCTGGTCAGCGCGACGTCGGCGGCCTCGAACTCGTCGAGCGGGAACGCGTCGTAGCCGGCCTGGATCGAGTGGACCCACTCGACCTCCGAGTCGAGGAAGGCCTCGGAGTGGCCGAACGCGACGACCGCGTCGCAGTCCCCGAGTTCGTCGTCGTCGACCACGGCCACCGCCGGTCCTGCGTCGGCCAGTTCGTCGCGCAACTCCTCGGGCGGGAAGACGGCGCTCACCGACTCGTGGATGCCGATGCGTCCTACCTGCATGGGTACGTCTCCGAATGCTCGGCGGTTGAATCTTCGGGTGAAGGCGTTCGGTGCGGACGCCGCGTCGAAGCGCGACACGGCCGGACGTTCTCGTCAGAGGGGTCTACTCGGAGTATCGTCGGTCGCGAGTGGATATTGCGGTTCCGAGTCGGCGGACTCCCGCGTCGATGGCCCGCGTTACGAAGTGGTGGCTCGGTCGAAGTTCCTCGTCACAAGGGGCTCGGAGGGGGTAACTTTCTTCATGGCCACCGGGCCCTCCTACGAACCGGAGCGTGTTGAATCTCACCCTCTCCGGCTCGGGCCTCGGCCGCGAAGAACGGGTGTCGAAGGCGGCGACCTAGTTCCGGTCGGAGACTGCGTCGCCGCTGTCGTCGTTACGGTACCGGACCGAGATACTGCGCCAGGACGCCGCCACCGGTCGCCGGGTTCCCTCTCGCTCCCACGACGAAACCCCGCTGGAAGCAGTGAGAAGATACTTATTCGGGGCTGCCAAAGGACGGCACAGAATTGCGGTCGCCCGATGAAGCCGTCCCGGCGGAGGGCGTCCGCAGAAGAACTGCGAGCGGTTCCTCGCTCGCACTCCCTTCTGCTCTTTTGCCTTCGACGTCGGCGGCGCGAACCGCCGGACCGGTTAGCCGTCGAATCTGCGCCCCGCGTCTCGAAGCTCGAACTGCAGTCGTCCGTCCGAATCTTCGGACACCCACAACAGGCGGTCGACGACCGACGTCAACTCCCGCATCGTCTCCTCGTCGTGGGCCGTGTAATCGATGCCGAAGATCCCGAGACCGTCGCCGGTCCGGAGCCCCTCCGTCCGTTCGAGGAGTCGACAGACTCGTCCGGCGGTGGCGCCCTCGATCATCGGCGTGAGCGACCGAACGACGAGGTGGCGCGTCCCGGTCGCGGGGACGACGGTGCCGGTCAGGTCCGAGAGGCCGATCACGACGCGTTCGAGGTCGTCCGCCGACGGCATGAAGACGGTGGGGACGTCCGCGTACGGCGCGGTCAGATACTGGTCCTCGGAGACAGTGTCGACCACGGCCAGCGAGCCCACCCCCGCGGCGTCGTCGTCCCGCGTGTGCGCGAGCACGTCCTCTCGGCTTCCCGTCGTCGCCACGACGAACGCGGTTTCGTCCGGGCTTCCTACGCGGGACAGGAGGCGGAGGTCGAGCGCGTACTCCGCGGGGTCGACGGTCCCCGCGACGAGCAGCGCGGTCGGCGGCGAGAGGGCGTCGACTACCGCTCCGAGCCGTTCGTCGAAGTCCGGTGCGCGACGCCGACGGACGTCCGCGGACATCAGCTTCCCCTCTCCGTTCGTCGTGCCCCCCGGACCTCGGCGAGCACCGATACCGTGTCGTCGGGGTAGTATCGCGCGCTGCACGCCGGACAGTCGGCGACGGTGACGTAGTCGCGCCCCTCTATCGGAAGCAAGAGCGTGTGAGCCGGTAGCGTTCGTTCGCAGAGCGCTGTGCCGCAGTCCGCGCAGGGGAGGTCGGTTTCGGTAATCATGGTGGTGGATGGCTGCCGGCCCCGTCGAGAGGTCGGCCCAGCGGCTGGCCGCCGGGCGGCGGCGGAGTCATCCGGCACGGCGCATCTCAGAGCAGTGCCATCGGACGAGGCCCCCGCGCTGGCGGCAACCCGATGGGCGAACGAAGAAAGGACGGGACGGCGTCCCTCGTACCCCCGAACATCGAAGGCGACCCCGTATATAGGTTACGCCCGCCCGCTCGGCAACGGACGGCGGCCCGAACGCCGACTCCGGTCCAAACGTCGACGCCGGCCCGAACGCCGACCGACTCACCGCTCCTGCTCGCTGACGGATTCCCGGTCCGACCCGTCGCGCCAGGCCGCCAGTTCGCGCAGTTCCTCGGCCACCGCCGACACGCCGTCGGCGTCGAGCATCCCGCGCTCGGTGACGACGCCCGACACCAGGTCGGCGGGCGTCACGTCGAAGGTCGGATTCAGCACTTCGAGGTCGGCCTCGCCGTCGTACACGGCCCCGGGGTCGCCGTCTTCGAGGTGCACCGTCTCGTCGGTCCGAACCTTGTCGCCGGCCGCGACCGCGTAGACCGGGACGCCCTCGCGGGCCGCGGCGAGCGCGGTCCCGCGGGTGCCGGTCTTGTTCACCACGCGCCCGTCCGGCAGGACCGCGTCGGCGCCGACGACCACCGCGTCGACCTCACCGGTCGCCAGCACGTGCGCCGCGGCGGCGTCGGTGTGGAGCGTGACGTCGGGTCGCTCCCCGTCCGCTCCCTCGGCGAGCGCTTCCGCCACGCCGACGCCCTCGCGGGCCGGCCGCGACTCGGCGACGGACGCCGCCGCGGCTGCGGGCAGGGCGTCGAGCACGGTGCCCGACCGCGAGAGGGTGAGCACGCGCTCGCCCCGGATCTCGTCGGCCGCGAGTTCGGCGGCTCGGTCGCCGGCCCGGTAGGCGCGCTCGATGCCATCGCGGGCGGCCCGCTCGACGGCTCCGGCGGTCCGGCCGTCGTCCGCGGCGTCGGCCATCGCGCGGTTCACCCGGTTGCCGACCGCGGCCATGCTCGGCCGGGCGTCGAGCAGTCGCTCGGCCAGGTCGGCCAACTGGGGCCAGCCGCCGGCGTTCCGCTCGGCGAAGCTGCCGGCCCGGTCGCGCAGGACTTCGAGCGCCCGGACCGAGACGTAGGCCGACCCGTGGTCCTCGTCTTCCGCGACCTGGTCGACTGTCGGAGCCACCCGCGAGTAGGCGGCCCAGAGGTTCGGGACCGTCTCGCGCCGGAGTATCTCGGTCGGGTGGACCCACTCGGCTTCGGCGGTCTCCCAGTCGGTCTCGGCGTCGCGGCGCTCGCAGTCGAAGAGGTACGGGTGGACGACCCACCGGGTGTCGAGGTCTTCGTCCTCGAAGCTGAAGGTGACCCCCGACCGCGCCAGCGTGCAGGCGTCGAGCAGCCCGGTCTCCTCCGCTATCTCCTCGCGGGCCGCGGCGTCCTCGCGAGCGTCGGCGAGCGAGGGCTCGGAGGACGCGGTTCGTCCTCCGGCGTCCGGGTCGGCCTCGGCGTGGCCCGCGACCCCGCCCCACTGGCCGGCGTACGAGCCCACCTCGGCCGAGCGCCTGAGCAGCAGCACCTCGCCGCGGTTCCGCAGAAAGCAGGTGACGACGCGCGTCTCGTCCATGCCGGACGCGTCGGTCCCGAGCGGCTTGAACGTCGGGTTCGACGCGAGCGCTCCGGCGGGGACGGTCGAGACGTCCTCCCCGCCGACGTCCGATTTCCGATAGGTTCTTGCTCGGACGGGAAGGTGGCCAACCATGATTCTGACTCTCCGCGTCGGAGTGCGACAGCTACGGCGGGCCGCAGGGATTCGAGAGCTGCAGGTCGGCTTCGGCATCCTGCTGTTCGGCGGCGGCGTCGTCGCGGCGTTCCTCCTCGCGTTCCCGCAACTGACGCCGAGCACCGCTCTCCAGTTGGTCACGACCTTCGTCGCGGCCGTCGCCGGGGTCTACCTGTCGCACACGCTCGTCGTCCACCGGATTTTCAAGACCGACCGCGACAGAATCGACGCGCCCGAGGCGGTCTGCGAACGCTACGCCGACGCCGTCGAACTGCTCGAACTGTCCGGTCTCGAGTCACTGAATCCCGCGTACGCCGGCGAACTGCCGCTCGTCGTCCACGACAGCGACGTGTTCGAGGGTCCCGACCCCTCGTTCCCGACCGAGCGCTCGGATTCGGTCTACCAGCTTCCGGCGTCGGTCTCGGCGTTCCTCGAACCGCGACGCGACGACCTCGTCGCTCGGTTCAACAGCGAGGGCAAGCACAACCGCCGCCTCGTCCGGGTCGACGCGATTCGGGGGTCGACGGTCCGCGTCTCGGAGTCGAGCTACTTCCGCACCTACTGCACGAACATCTCGCCCGACTTCACCGGCCGGAGCGACCGGAAGTCGCTGCGCGACGCGTTCGACCCGGAGCTGGTGACCGAGAGGGGTATCGTCCCGCTCTCCGAGTCGCCGTTCTCGAACACGCTCAGCGGCGGCGGGCTCGTCGTCACGACCGACGGGGCCACGATCCTCGGCCTGAAGGCGCTCGACGCGACGGTCGGCGAACGGGAACTGGCCGACTCGTTCGGCGGCAACGTCGAGTTCCAGCGATTCGGCGACGCGAGCGTCCGCGACGAACTGGTTCGCGAGGCGACGGAGGAAGTCGCGTCGGTCACGGAGCGAGACGTCCGCGTCCTCTACGGGCTCGGGCTCGTTCGGCGGCTCGACTGGCTCGGCCAGCCCAACCTCCACTCGCTGCTCCTCGTGGACGCACCGGCGGAGCTCGTCCACTCCGGGACCGAGCACCTGCACACGATCTCCGTCGACCTGGGCGAGGACGTAACTGTCGACGAGGCGTCGCTGTCGGACCCCGACTTCGCGCGCGAGTTCGTGTCCGAAATCCTCGACGCCTGCGAATCCTCGCGCTACACGCCTGGAGTGACTCTCCTGACGACGCTCGAACTGTGGCTTCGACAGGCCGGCGCGACGAAGGAACGGTTGCAACCCGACCGCTCGCGGACTCCCGAGAAACGGAAGTGACCGTGATCTACCCGGCCGTCGCGGTCTCGTTGGCCGCCGCGGTCGTCGTCCCGACCTCGATTTCGGCGGTGTCAGCCGTTCCGTCGGTCGTCGTCTCGGTCGCTCCGTCGTCCGGCGTGGCGGTCGCCTCGCCCGCGTCACCGCCCGCAGCGGTGGTCGTCCGGTTGGACGTGATCGGGTCGACGTCGGGCCGAATCTCCGAGAGCTGGCCCACCGTCGGCGCGTTCACGATGGTGACGTTCCGGTCGTCGAGCTGGACGTAGAACGCGTCGGCGAACCCGCCCTGCGCGATGCGCCAGGTGTTCGGGCCGACCTGCTGGCCGCCCCAGTACCGGAGGACCTCCTGGTACCCCTCGACGAACTGCTGGGCGTCCTGGGGCGAGTCCCACGCCAGCCGCCAGACGTAGCCGAACTCCCCGGCCTCGTTCTCGTAGACGTGGAGCCGGTCGCCGTCCCAGCCGGCCGAGTAGTCCGACTCGTAGTTCAGCGGGTCGAACGTGCTGACGCCGCCCGACTGGTTGTAGTCGAACCACTCGTCGCGGGGCACGATCTGGGTCCGGCCCCCGCTGTCGTAGTACGGGTAGACGAACATCATCATCGCCGCGGCCTCGCCGAGCTGGCCGTAGCCGGGCCGGTTCGGCGCGTTCACGCGCTCCCACGACCCCTCCGCGGTGTCGTCGATGGTCACGTTCGTCGGCGGGTCGGACCGGTACTTGAGCGGGTGGATGACCTGCTCGGTGCTCGCCGGCGGGTCGCGGTAGAGCTGGTCGACCGCGTCCCAGCCGCCGAACTCGTAGGCCGTCCTGATGAACGCCGGCCCGTCGCTGTACGGCTGGTACTTCAGCAGGTAGACGCCGATGTTGGCGAGCTGCCCCGCGCTGGGCCGGGGCGCGTCGAGGCACTCCCACCCGGCGCCGCACCGCTCCTCGTAGAGCGTCTCGACGTAGCTGGCGTCGCCCTCGATGACGCCGTTCCGGGCGTTGACCTGGTCGCGGAGCTGCGCCTGGAGTTCGCCGCCCGAGAGGTTGAACTGCTGGTCCTGCCAGGCGTGCATCAGCTCGTGGGCCAGAGTCAGTTCGTCGATGCGGAGCTGCTCGGCGCTCTCGGCGATGACGACGATCTCGTCGCGCCGCGGGCTGTAGTAGCCGAGGACGCCGCTGGCGCGGTTCCGGTTCTGGACCGCGATGGAGTCGGCCGACTCGTTGACGAGCAGCAGGGCTTCGAACTTGACGTTGTCGAACTTCCGGAGCCCCTCGGAGACGTTCCGCCGCTCCTGCTGGCGCTGGAACTGCTGTCTGCTGATGACCGACACCGGCACCGACTGGTTGAACTCGATGCACCGGATCGCCTCGACCCGGGCCATCGTGCGCGAGACGATGCGCTCGCGCTCGCCCCGCTGGACCCCGTCGTCCTGGTTCACCTCTAGCGACTCGTTGTACCAGAGCCCGTTCTCCCACCCCATCACGTCCGACGCGGGGTCGGAGCCGTTCTGGGGCGGCGACGCCGCACACTCCGTCGAGACGTTCTGCGGTCCGCTGCTCCCGCCCCCGTCCTGCGCGCTCGCACTCGGTGTCGCGTCACCGGCGTTCGGTGTCGCGTCGCCCGCCGTCGGCGACGCGTCGGCCGGCGGCCCGCCGAGAGTCGCTCCCGCGACGCCCGACGCGAGCAGCGCGATTACCAGTAGTACTGACGCGATTCGTTCGCCCTGTGATAACATAACCCACTTCTCCCCCGTGGCAGGCCACGGCCGCCTCGTCCAAAAGGTCACCGAATATGAACGAATCGCCGGCCACACTCCCCGAGAGGCTCCCCGGCGGAGCCCTCGACCTGCCGGCGCGACGGGCGGTCCGCCGGCGCCTCCAGCTTTTTGCCGGACCGGGTCGAACGTGCCGGCATGGTCGAGGTAGCCATCGTCAGCGACACGCACGTCCCGTCGCGCGCCGACCGGGTCCCCGACTGGGTGGCCGAGCGCGTCCGCGGGGCCGACCACACCATCCACGCCGGCGACTTCGACAGCCCCGCGGCCTACGAGGCGGTCGCGGACCTCGCGGGAGCGAACTTCACCGCCGTCACCGGCAACATGGACCCCGCTTCGCTCGATTTGCCGCGGGTCGCCGCGGTCGAGATCAGCGGGACCACGTTCGTGGTGACTCACGGCACGGCGGCGACCCCGGAGGAGTACGAGGAGACGGTCGCCGAGGCCGTCAGCGAAGAGCTCACCGGCCCCGGCATCGCGGTCGCGGGCCACACCCACGAGGTCGTCGACGACGACATCGAGGGCATCCGCTTTCTGAACCCCGGGAGCGCGACCGGGGCCGACCCCGCCGAGCGCGAGACGATGATGACCGTCGAGATCGTAGAGGGCGAGGTGGACGTGCGGGTCTTCGAGGCCGACGAGGAGATCGACGCCTGAAGGGGCCGAGACGGCGGCGCTCCGCCGCGTCCGGGCGGTCTCGTCGGCCTCCGCGGCCCCGAACGAGGAGCCGGCGCGCCGGTGGCGGACGACGCCCGCCGCCGATGACAGAAGATACTTGCCAGCGCTCGCGGAACTCGCCGACGATGGTCCGCCCGCCCTCCAGGCGCGACGTCCTCTGCGGCAGCGCCGGCGCCCTCGCCGGCGTCACCGGCGGCCTGTTCGCGCGACCGCACCTCGGCACCGCCGCCGACTCGACGGCGGACGAGTCCGCGGACCCGGTCCCGCTCGCGTGGGCCGACGCGGAGTGGCCGTATCCCGACTACGACCCGGCCCGGACGCGACACCCGCCGGCGAGCAGCGCGCCCGACGACGCCCTCGAACGCGACTGGCGGGTCGCCCTCGACCCGGTCCACTCGCGTACGCCGGTCGTCGCCGCGAACGGCCGCGTCTTCACCGGCGCGGTTCACGACCGCGGAACGACGGTCCGCGCAGTTTCTCTCGGGACGGGAGCGCCGGCCTGGGAGCGCCACTACGACGGGGACGACACGACCCGCCCGTCCCTCGTCGCCGCGGGCGACGGCGTGTACTACCGAATCAGCGACGGGCGGTTCCCGCTCGGACAACTCGGCGCGGCGACCGGCGAGCGGGTGTGGGGCGTCGCGGACCCGCCGCTCGGCGGGTGGACGCTCGGCGGCGGCCGCCTCTACTACGGCGACCGGAAGATCGGGGCGCTCCGGGCGTACGACGCCCGGACCGGCGAGTCGCTCTGGTCGACCGGCGTCGACGACGAGCGCCTCGTCGTCCGGTCGTTCCACCCCGAGTACGGCGTCTTCGCCGCGTCGTTCGGGACGCTGTACGCGCTCGACCCGGCGGACGGCGCGGTCCGCTGGACCGTCCCCGTCCCGGAGCACACCCGGTCGGGGCCGGTCGTGACCGGCGGCCGGGCGTTCGTGACGAAGTGGGGCGACGGCATGGACCTCCTCGCGTTCGACGCGGCGACCGGCGACCGGCTGTGGCGCTATCCGCTCTCGCCGACCGAGGTCGAGCGCTCCGGGAGGGTCTTCCGTCGGTGGTACGAACTCGGCGCGGCGACGCCCGAGACGGTGCTGATCGTCGAGCGCCACGCCGACGAGGCGCCGGGCGCGCTCCACGCGGTCGACGCCGCGACGGGCGACCGGCTGTGGCGGGTCGCGCCGCCCGACGGTGCCCGCGCGTTCTCGGCCCCGACGGTCGTCGACGGGGACGCGTACGTCTGCGTCGGCGGCGACGACCTGACCGCGCTCCTCCGGCTGGACCCGGCGGACGGTACCCGGCGAGCGTCGCGGCCGCTCCCCGACCACGGGAGCGCGCCGGTCGTGACCGACGGCCGGGTGCTCGTCCGGACCGGCCGGGAGCTCCTCGCGTTCGCCTGAGCGGGGGCTGCCCGCGGCGCGGTTCGGCGACCGGTACCGCTTGCCCGTTTCGGGCGGGTTTTTACCCGCGACGCGCCAACTCCGGGCCATGAACGTGTTCGCGGTGCCGGGGCTCCCCGAGGTCCGGCCGGGCGACGACCTCGCGGCGCTGGTCGAGGCTCAGACCGACCTCCGGGACGACGACGTACTGGCGGTCGCCAGCACCGTCGTCTCGAAGGCCGAGGGCCGGCGCGCCGACCTCGACGACTTCCCGGCCGGCCCCAGGGCCCGGGAGCTCGCCGAGCGCCTGGAAGCCATCTCCGGCGAGGAGAAAGACCCCCGGTTCGCCCAGGCCGTCCTGGAGGAGAGCACCGAGATCATCACGGAAGCGCCGTTCCTGCTCACCGCCACGAAGTTCGGCCACGTCGGCGTCAACGCCGGCATCGACCGGTCGAACGTCGGGGGCGGCGCCGGTGGAGACGGCGATGACGACGGCGCCGACCTGCTGTTGCTGCCCGAGCGCCCGAGCGAGAGCGCCGCCCGCATCCGGCGGAACCTCTCGGCCGACCCGGCCGTCATCGTGACCGACACCTCCGGCCGGCCGTTCCGGCACGGCCAGCGCGGCGTCGCCATCGGCTGGGCCGGCATGCCGGCCTCGCGTGACTGGCGGGGTGAGCGCGACCGCGACGGCCACGAGCTCGAGGTCACGGTCGAGGCGGTCGTCGACGAGCTGGCGGCCGCCGCCAACCTCGTGACCGGCGAGGGCGACGACGGCCTCCCGGTGGCGGTCGTCCGCGACTGGGAGTTCGGCGACCACGAGGGCTCGGACAACCTCTACCGGGACGTCGACGGCGACTTCGTCCGGCAGGCGCTCAGGGGGTGGGAGTTTGCGCGGGATTGAGCTCACGCCCGAGCATCCCGTCGACGACCTGGTGGCCATCGGCGAGTCCGCCGAGGCCGAGGGGTTCGACGCCGTCTTCGCGAGCTGCCACTACAACAACCGCGACCCGTTCGTCGTGCTCGACCGGGTCGCGGCCGCGACCGACGACCTGCTGGTCGGGCCGGGCGTGGCCAACCCCTACGAGACCCACCCGGTCGCGCTCGCCTCGCGGGTGGCGACGCTGGCGGAGGCCAGCGGCGGCCGGGCGGTCTGCGGCCTCGGCGCCGGCGACCGCTCGACCCTCGCCAACCTCGGCGTCGAGCGCGAGAAGCCGCTCCGGCGCGTGCTGGAGACCATGAAGGTGGCCCAGAAGCTCTGGGCCGGCGAGCGCGTCGACCACGACGGGACCTTCCGGGCGACCGACGCGGGGCTGAACTACGCCGACGCCATCGGCGCCGGTCGCGGGGACGGTGACGGCGGCGACGGCGCCATCCCCGTCTACGTCGGCGCGCAGGGCCCCCACATGATCCGGATGGCGGCCAAGCACGCCGACGGGGTGCTGGTCAACGCCTCGCACCCCGACGACTTCGCGTGGGCCGACGAGCAGGTCGAGACGGGGCTGGCCGAGCGCCCAGACGAGCGGGGTGACTTCGACTTCGCGGCCTACGCCAGCGTCAGCGTGGCCGAGGACGAGGCGGCCGCCCGGGAGGCGGCGCGACCGCCGGTGGCGTTCATCGCGGCCGGGGCGGCTCCGCCGGTGCTCGACAGGCACGACCTCGACCGCGAGTGCGCCGAAGAGATCGGCGAGGCCATCGAGGCGGGCGAGTTCTCGGCCGCGTTCGAGGCGGTCACGCCCGCCATGCTCGACGCGTTCTGCATCGCCGGCACGCCGGAGACGGCCGCGGAGAAGATTTCGGAGGTGCTGGAGTACGCCGACAGCTTCGTCGCTGGGTCGCCGCTCGGACCGGACCCGCGCGAGGCGGTCAGCCTCGTTGCTGGGGCGGTCGACCGAGCGACTCGGGAGTGACGAAGTCGACGAGCGCGCCCGCGGTGAGGTACGCGAATACGAGCACCGACCCGGTTATCAGGACGAATCCCGTCAGCACGAGCAGTATCGAGGTCGGGAACGAGAGGGCGGCGTCGCCGATGTAGCCGATCATGTCCAAGACGTTCTGGATGATGCTCGCCATGCGTGACCGTGCGTAACGAGGGTACTTGTTTGCTCCGTATGCGGACCGGCGGACGGCCGCCGGCTTCGGCACGCTTACGGCACGGGGTTCCGTAGTCCCGGCCGTGACCGAGGACGCATCGCTCGACCGGTTCGCCGAGCCCGACGCTCCCGAGAGCGAGGGAAACAGACCGGCGGACGCCGGAGAAGCGGGCGCCGACCGGACGGGCGCCGACCCCGACGACTCGCGGGCGGACGACGGGGACCCGAGCGTCGAGGAAGCGGACACGGACGAATCGGCAGACGCTCCCGAGACAGTCGACGCTGCGGTGTCCACCTACTCGTGGTCCTCCGGCAGCGGCGAGTGCGCCGCCTGCGGCGCGTCGGTCGAGCGCCGGTGGCGCGCCGACGGCGAGCGCGGCGGCGACCTGGTCTGCGCCGACTGCAAGGAGTGGTAGGCCGGCGGTCGGTCCCGGCCGGACGCACTCGCCGGTCGGTACCGAGCGCGGTCAGTCGTCGCGGTACAGCCGCGTCTCGAGGTAGTCGTCCAGTTCCGCGAGGACGTCCCAGGCCAGCTCCGGGTCGTCGGTGGTGGTGCGGCGCAGCAGCACGGCGTCGAGCACCGAGACGAGGAACGTCGCGGTCCGGTCGGGGTCCACCTCGCGGAAGCTCCCCTCCTCGATGCCGTCCTCGATGATTGCCGCGAGGTACTCGCGGATGTACTCGTCGGTCCGGGTGATCAGTCGCTGGTAGTCGTCGCACTGCACCGCCTGGGCCCGGAGCTCCACGAAGACGCCGACGAACTCGTCGCTGCGTTCCGGCTCCGCCGGGTCGGTCCCCCCGAAGAACGAACGGAGCTGCTCGTCGGCTGGCGCGTCTCGGGGGACCATGGCCTGCTGGTGCAGGTCGCCGAGGACGAACTCGAGGAAGTCGACCAGCAGCTCGTCCTTCCCGTCGTAGTGGTGGTAGAGCAGCGACTTGCTCTTGTCGAACTCGTCGGCGATGCGCTGGATACTGAGTCCGGCGTAGCCGTGCTCGACCAGCGCGTGATACGTCGCCTCCATGATGGCCGATCGGGTGTCGTCGGCCGACTCGTCGAAGAGATTCTCCGGCGGCATACGGGCTGTCACGGGGTTGGCGTGACGAACGTATGAAACCTCTGGCCGTCGGGCGACTGATGTATCACAGTAATGTTATACACTGCGACGGAAGCGGTCCGTTCGACGGACGGCGCGCCAGTCGCGCCGCCCCGCGACACGTTCCCGGCGGGACAAAAGTTTCAAAGGTGGGGCCGATAGGTAAGGGTAGCAATCGCACGTCCGGCGGCCGACCGGCCGCCGCCTTCTCGCCCTCCGCGTGCGGACCGAGCTACCCATGACAGAAGCCAATCCCCCAACGCCGCGAACCGACGCCTCGCCGGACCCGCTGTCGGTCAGCGAGGCGGCCGACGTCGCCGAGCGAGTCGTCGAGAACGTCGAGCGGGTCATCGTGGGCCACCGCGACGTGACCGAACACATCGTGACCGCCATCCTCGCGCGGGGTCACCTGCTGCTCGACGACGTGCCCGGGGTGGGCAAGACGATGCTCGCCCGGTCGCTGGCCCGCTCGATCGACTGCGATTTCTCGCGGGTCCAGTTCACCCCCGACCTGATGCCCAGCGACGTGACCGGCGTGAACGTCTTCGACGAGCGCACCCGGGAGTTCGAGTTCCGGCCCGGCCCCGTGTTCGGCAACGTGGTGCTGGCCGACGAGATCAACCGCGCGCCGCCCAAGACCCAGTCCGCCCTGCTCGAGGCCATGGAGGAGGCCCAGGTCACCGTCGACGGCCAGACCTACGAGCTCGACCAGCCGTTCACCGTCATCGCCACCCAGAACGACGTGGAGGCCGACCGGACCTACGACCTCCCCATCGCCGAGATCGACCGGTTCGCCAAGCGGCTCACGCTGGGCTACCCCTCGCCGGAGGACGAGTCGGAGGTGCTCCGCCGGGTCACCGGCGGCCACCCCATCGAGGACCTGGATTCCGTCGCCACCGCCGAGGACGTGCTGGCCGCCCGCGAGACCGTCGCCGGCGCAACCGCGGGCGAGGCGGTCCGGGCGTACGTGACCCGGCTGGCCAACTACACCCGCGACCACGCCGACCTCGGGGTCAGCCCCCGGGGCTCCATCGCGCTGCTCCGGTCGGCCCAGGCCAGGGCGGTCCTCGACGGTCGGGACTACGTGGTCCCCGACGACGTCCAGGCCGAGGCCGAGGCCGTGCTCGCCCACCGCGTCCGGACCGGCGCGTCGTCCGGCAGGTCGGGCCGGGACCTGATCGCCGAGGCGCTCGAGTCGGTCCCGGTGGAGTGAGATGCTGACGCGACGCGGCTGGGCGCTCGCGGCGGTCGCGGTCGGGGCGGTGCTGCTGGCCGCCGGATTCGGCGCCCGCTCGCTGAACGCGGTGGTCGGCCCGACGCTCGTCGCGCTCGCGGCCGGCTGGCTCCAGGTCCGGCGGGCCGGCCGCCCCGACCTCGCGGTCGAGGCGCCCGAGTACGGGTTCGCGGGCGAGCGGGCGACGCTCTCGCTGGACTTCGCGGCGTCGACGCCGATGGCCGCGACGGTCCGACTCAGTGCCGACGACGGGATCGACCTCCACGAGTCGACGTTCGAGACCACCGTCGCCGACGGGAGCCTGCCGGTCGACGCGACGCTCGGCGAGCGGGGCTTCCAGTCGGTCGGTCCGGTCGAGGTGGTCGTCGAGGACGTCCTGGGGGTCTGGGAGGCGACCCACACCTACTCCGCCTCGCGCGAAATCGTCGTCTTCCCACGGATACACCGCCTCGACGACGTCACCGACTTCGCGGCGCTCAGCGAGCGGTTCGGCGTCGGCGGCCGCGACCGGTTCGACCAGCTCCGGGAGTACGAGCGGGGCGACCCGCTCCGGAACGTCCACTGGAAGGCCAGCGCCAAGCGCGCCGACGACGAGCTCGTGGTGATGGAGTTCGAGGCCGACGAGGAGCGCGAGCGGGTCGAACTGCTCGTCGAGGCCGACGGCGGCCGGATGGACGCCGCCGCGGAGGCGGCAGCCAGCGTCCTGACCTACCTGCTGGACGCCGGCTTCGCGGTCGGGCTCACCGTCCCCGGCGACGGGGTCGAACCCGGCGTCGGCCCCGACCACCGGACCGACCTCCTGACCGCGCTCGCCCGGGCGACCCCCGGGACGGTGGCGGAGCACCGCCGGGGAGACGACGACGTGGTAATCCAGGGCCGGGGCGGCGAGGACGACGTCCGGGTCACCATCGGCGAGCGCACGGTCACGTTCGACCAGCTGTCGGGGAGTCGCGACCCCGGCCTCGACCGCGACTCGGTGCCGGCTGGCGACTCGGCGTCGACGGGCCGCGGGCGCTCCGCGGTCGCCGGAGGTGAGCGCCGATGAGTACCGACCGCGCCCGCGCGAACGAGGGGGACGGTGCGACGGCCGCCAACGCCGTCAGCGGCGCCCTCGACTTCGGGGACGTGTCGGTGCCGTACCACTGGCTCGCGGTCGGGTCGCTCGCGGTCACGATGGCGAGCTACCTGGGCGTGCTCTACCACGTCACCGACATCGTCGGCGGGACGACGACCCTGCTGGGGCTGGTCGTCGCGACGCTGGTCGCGGGGGCGGCGGTCGCCCGTCGGCTCCGTCCGACGCAGGCCGGCGCGCTCGCGGTCGGGCTGCTCGCGGTCGGCATCGTCGCCTACTACCTGGCGGTGCCGAGCGCCTACCTGGTCGCGGTGTCGCTGGGCAAGCTGGTGGCCGACAACGTCGCGCTGCTGACCGGCCTGTCGGTCCTCCGGATGACTGAGGTCGGCGCGTGGGCGCTCGGGGTCGCGCCGGCGATGGCGTTCGCGCCGTGGTACCTCGTGCTCCGGCGGCGCTACGCGCTCGCGGTCGGCGCGGCCGGGACCGCGATGGGCTTCTTCGTGCTGACCGGCGACCTGGGCACCTTCGCCACGCTGGTCGGGACGCTCGGGGTCGCCGCGACCCTCGGCTTCGGCACGCTCGCGCGCCGGGGCGGCACGACCGCGCAGGTCGACGTCCTGGCGGTCGTGCTGGTGGCGATGGTGGTGCTCGCGTCGACCGCCACCCTGGTGCCCGGCGGCGGCCCGAGCCCCATACTGCCCGGCGGCGGCGGCGCGGGCACCCCGACCGTCGAGCAGGCGTTCGTCTCGAACTCCGAGCGGATGGCGATCCAGGGGTCGATCCGGCTCTCGCCGAAGGTCCGGTTCACCGTCGAGTCGACCGACCGGGCCTACTGGCGGGTGGCGGCCTACGACCGCTACGACGGCAACGGGTGGATCCGGACGGGCGAGGGCCGGTCGTACCGGTCCCAGCCCGCGCCGCCCGGTCCCGCAGACGAGGTGACCCAGACCGTCGAGGTGAAGGCCGCGCGGATGGGCGCGATGCCCGCGGCGTGGCGGCCGACCCGGCTGGAGTCGGGCGACCGCGACAACGTCCGGATCACCTCGGTCGGCGGGTTCGACCTCGTGGGCGCGCTCCGCGAGGGCGAGCGCTACACGGTCGTGAGTCGGGTGCCCGACCCCACGACCCGGCAGCTCCGGACCGCCGGCACCGACTACCCCGACTACGTCGAGAGTCGATACCTCCAACTGCCCGAGAGCTCGGCCGACCGCATCAGCCAGCGGACCGACCGCATCGCGGCGGCCGCGAACGCGACGACGCCGTACGCCACCGCCGAGGCCGTCGAGAACTGGCTGGAGACCAACAGGGGGTACTCGCTGGACGTCTCGCGGCCCGACGGCAACGTCGCCGAGTCGTTCATCTTCGACATGGAGCGGGGCTACTGCACCTACTACGCCACCGCGATGGTCGCGATGCTCCGCTCGCAGGGGGTGCCCGCCCGGTTCGCGGTGGGCTACACGCCCGGCCAGCGGGTCTCGGAGGACGAGTGGGTCGTCCGCGGCCTCGACTCCCACGCGTGGGTCGAGGCGTACTTCCCCGACGTCGGCTGGGTGAAGTTCGACCCGACGCCGGGCGGGGCGCGCCAGCAGGCCGAGGGCAGCCGGCTCGAACAGGCCCGCGAGAGCAACGTCTCGGACGTCGACACCGACGAGAGCGAGGAAGGCACCTGGACGACCACCCCCGAGACCACGGTCGACCCGGCCGGCGGCGAGACGACCACGGTGACGGGCAACGCGACGACCGGCCCCGCGACCACCGCACCGGGGCCCGGCGGACGCCTCCCGGTCGACCCCGGCGGCGACTTCAACGGCACCGTCGGCACCCTGACCACGGTCGGCGGCGCTGGCGGCCCGACCGGCGACGAGGGCGGCGGGCTCCCGGTTAGCCCGCCGTCGCGCGAGCAGGCCGCGTTGGGCGCGCTCGCGGTCGTGGGGCTGCTGGCCGCGGCCCGGCGGGCCGGCCTGCTCGCCCGGCTCCGGCGGGCGGTCCGGCTCCGGTGGCAGCCCCGGCGGGACCCCGAGACCGACGTCGCCAGGGCGTTCGACCGGCTCGAACGCCTGCTCGCCGCGGAGCACCGCGAGCGCCGGCCGGGCGAGACGCCCCGGGAGTACCTCGCGTCGCTGGCCGGCGACGACGACCTCGACGACCGGGTCGAGCGCGTCGGCGCCATCCACGAGCGGGTCCGGTACGCCGGCGACGCCGACCGGAGTCTGGCCGACGAGGCGGTCTCGCTGGTCGACGAACTGGTCCGCGAGCGCGGGTCGCTGCTCGGTCGCCGGTAGGTCGTCCGGTCGCGGCGCCCCGGGCGTCGGAGACACCCGACGAACCGACCCGAACTACGTAAAAACCCGTCCGACGGTTCGACCGACAGCGGGCGGCCGCAGCGGGTCGGCGGACGCCGTTCGAGACCCGCACCCGGCCGGTCGCGAACGCTCGCGTCGGCTTTCTATCGCGGCCGTGCTCGGGGAATTAGCGACACAGTTTTGTACCCCTACGACCAATTCCCGAACTGTAATGTCGGAAGTGTGCTCGACGTGCGGGCTGCCTCAAGAGCTCTGCGTCTGCGAGGACGTGGCCAAAGAGTCCCAGCAGATCAACATCCGCATCGACGAGCGACGCTACGGGAAAGAGGTAACGATAATCGAAGGATTCGACCCCAAGGACGTGGATCTGGACAGCCTGTCGTCGGACCTCAAGTCCAAGTTCGCGTGTGGCGGGACCGTCGAGGAAGGCCAGATAGAGCTCCAGGGCAACCACACCGGGCGCGTCGAGGATTTCCTGCGCGATAAAGGGTTCAACGTAGCCTGACACCGCGTCGGTTTTGTGACGTCGAAGCGGGTCGCCGAGTGGCGACCACGCGACAGTTTCTCTTCGGCCGCTCTCGTCGCAGTTACTCCCATTACGGCTACTCATATCACAGCTAACGCACGGCGACATCTCGCGGCGCGATTCTCCGTGCCTCGAACCGAGCGGCGCTCGCCCTAGAAGGGCGCGTCGGCGCCGTCTGCGGTCTCTTCCGTTGCGTCGCCGTCCCGCGCCAGGTCGGCCTCCCACGCCGAGAGCCCGCCCGCCATGCTCTCGACCCGGGCGCCGTCGGCCACGCCCTCGTACGAGGAGACGAGGCGGGCGGCCTGCACGCTGGCCTTGCCGTGCGGGCAGACCGTGACGACCCGCTCGGCCCCGTCGAGGCTTTCGATCTCGTCGGCGAGCGCGTGGAACGGGATGTTCTCGCTGCCGGGGATGTGGCCCCGCTCGAACTCTTCCTCCGACCGGATGTCCACCACCCGGACGTCCTCGTCCGCGTCGAGGAGCTGCTCGACCTCCTCGGGGGAGATTTCGGCGTCCATCGACTTCGCGTTGGCTCTCCGACCGAATAAGCCCCGCGGTGGTCCGGCGCGCGTCTGATTCCCGTCGGGGCGGCACGGCCGGTCCGTCCGCGCGAGATACGACCGTTTCGCGCCCGGTTCGGCCCGCGGCGTTGTGCTCGCGCCGCGACACCGACGGGATAGCCGGCGCCTCACTCTTTTCTACGCGTAACCGGACGGAAATTAGATGGTAAGCCGTCATTACTTCCACCGCCGAATCGGCCGAACCTACCGTTCTCCTGACCGAAAACCGCAAGTAACCGCGGGCCGTGGTCACGCGTATGTGGGGTTCCCGGAGTAACCGGGGCAACGACTCGGTCGACTGCATCGCCTGTGGCGAGACCATCCGACGTTCGGACGCGCGGGAGTACGACAAGGAGGGCAACCGCTGGAATCGCAAGGGAAAGGACTTCGAACACCTCTGCAAGGAGTGTCACACCGACCTCTGCCACCAGCCGCGAGACGAGCTCGAGGACCTGCTGGTGGACATCGACGCCGGGGGGCTGACCGAGGTCGAGTTCCTCGACCGGTACTGCGAGGCCGTCGAGGACCGCTACGGGCCGCTCGACCACGAGCGGTGAGCCGCGCCGACGGGCGGTGAGCAGCGAGGCGGGACGGCGAGCGGCGTCGACGGACCTCCGCTTTCGCGCCGATCCATCACGGGCACCCGATTTCGCGCCGCGAGGTCGGACGACCGCCGGCCGACCCTCGCTCCGATACGCCTAACTATTCGACTCCGCTATCGTTCAGTATGACGAGCGACGCGCAGGCCGAGGCCGGAACTCCCGAGGGACAAGGCCCGGTCGAGATTTCGCCGGAACTGGCGGACCAGCTCGAAGAGAAGCGCGAGGAGCTCTTCGAGAAGTTCGAGATCCGCGACGAGTTCCCGCAGGCGGTGCTCACCGAGGCCGAGAAGCGCACCGAGGACATCCAACAGGAGATACGGGACGAGGTCGACGACCGCCGGGACCTCCGGGAGATGACGACCTGGACCACCGACCCCATCGACGCCCAGGACTTCGACGACGCGCTGTCGGTCGAGGAGCGCGACGACGAGTACGTCCTCTGGGTCCACATCGCCGACGTGACACACTACGTGAACCCCGAGACCAACATGTGGGAGGAGGCGGTCGAGCGGGCCAACACGGTGTACCTGCCGGCATACACCATCCACATGCTCCCGCCGGTGCTGGCCGAGACCGTCTGCTCGCTGGTGCCCAACGAGGACCGGCTGGCCCACACCGTCGAGATGCACCTCGACAAGGAGAATCTGAGCTTCGAGACCATCGACATCTACAAGTCGGTCATCGAGAGCGACGCCCGGCTGACCTACACCGAGGCCGAGCGCCTGCTCGACGAGCCCGAGACCGCCGCCGACCTCTTGGAGGACCCGGAGGTCGATCTCGCGGAGAAGAACGAACTGGTCTGGGAGCTGGCCGACCGGATGCACGAGCAGCGCAAGGAGGACGGCAGCCTCGTCCTGAACCCCCGGCGCGACCGCGCCCACACCATCATCGAGGAGTGCATGCTGAAGGCCAACAAGGCGGTCACCCACACCCTGATGTGGGACCGCGGAGTCGAGGCCATGTACCGGGTCCACCCACAGCCCAGTCCCGACGAGTGGAGCGAGGCCCTCCAAGAGATACAGGACCTCGACGGCGTCTCGATTCCGGGCTCGAAGTGGGACGACCCCCGGCAGGCGGTCAACGCCACGCTGGAGGACGCTCCGGAGCGCCAGCTCGACAAGATACAGTGGGCCGTGATGAAGGTCATGCCCCGGGCGCGGTACATGAACGACCCGTTCGGCGGCCACCACGCGCTCAACTTCGAGATCTACGGCCACTTCACCAGCCCCATCCGGCGGCTCAGCGACCTCATCAACCACTGGATCGTCTACACCAACGACGTGCCCGAGGACCTGGTCGCGCTCTGCGACCGCGCCAGCGACAAGCAGGCCGACGCCGAGGCCTGCGAGCGCGAGTACAAGCAGTTCTTAGAGGAGGTCGGCCTCGACGCCGCCGCGGTCAACAACCGCGGTATCGAGGTCGTCGACGAGGACTGATCGGGATTATCGTAGAACTTCGGGGGTTCGCCGACCAGCATACGGGTGCTGTCGCTCGATTACGCCGAGAACGGTCGCGATAATCTCCGACTTGCTGCGATAATCCCTGTGCGAGCCTCGCCGCCGCGAGGCGACTACAGCTCCTTCTCGCGGACGTAGTCGGTCACCGTCCGGCCAGCCAGCTCCGACTCCCGCTCGCCGACGACGCGGTAGCCGTGCTTCTCGTAGAAGCCGTTGCCGACCTCGTTGTCGGCCAGCACGACCAGGCGGAGTCGGTCGGCGCCGCGGTCGGCCAGCCGGTCCTCGACGCGCGCGAGCAGCGCCGACCCGACGCCCCCGCCCCACCGGTCCGGGCTGACGTAGATGCGCGGGAGTTCGGCCGGGTCGTCGCCGTCGCCGACCACGCCCTGCGCGAAGCCGACGACGCCGGAGTCGGTCGATTCGTCCGCTTCGGCGACCAGGAAGACGCCGTCCTCGCGCTCGACCGGCCGAGCCAGGCGCTCCGGGTCGTACCAGTCGTCGACTACCGCGTCGACCGTCTCCGCGCCCAGCAGGCCGTCGTAGGCGGCGTGCCACGACTCGCGGGCGACCCGGCGCACGGCGCCGACGTCGTCGGTCGTCGCCGGCCTGACGTTCGTCCCGTCCATGGTCGGAGGTGCGCGAGAACCGACAAATAGCTTCCGCGGGCGTGAGATTCAGTACCGTCCGGCGCCACGGTCCCCGACATGGCCGAGTTCCCCGACCCGGAGTCGCGCAACGCCCTCGAACCGGGCTGTGCGCGGTGTCCCGCGCTGGTCGACTCGCGCGAGCGCATCGCGTGGGGAAACGGGTCGCTCGACGCCGACGTGGTGGTCGTCGGCGAGGCGCCCGCGTCCGGCGCGCCGGACGCGGACCGCTGGCGGGGCGGCAACTGGACCGGGATGGCCTACACCTCCCGGCACTCCGGCCGACGGGTCCGGGACCTGTTCGCCGACGCCGGCCTCGCGCCCGGGGAACTGTACTTCACCAACGCCGTCAAGTGCTTTCCGGCGACCGAGGACGAGGAGTCGCCGGACGGCGGAGAGGCCGGCGAGAACGGGACGCCGACCAACCGCGAACCGACCGCCGAGGAGCGCGCGAACTGCCGGGACCACCTCGCGACCGAGATCGAGCGGGTCGACCCCGCGGCGGTGGCGACCACCGGCAAGCACGCCACCCTCTCGGTGCTGGGCGACGACGCGCTGCCCGACGGGTTCCTCGATTCCGTGCTCGACCCCGTCGAGTCGGCAGAGTTCGGCACGACCGTTCTCCCGGTGCTGCATCCCTCCTACCAGAACGTCTGGCTGCCCCGCATCGGGTACGACCGCGAGGAGTACGTGGCAGCGATTCGCGAGCGGATTGCGGCCAGTCGGTGACCGCTCGCCCGGCGTCCCTCTCCCGCTCAGTTCAGAGCAACCCCTCGTTCTCGGCGAGCAGCAGCGCCTCGATGGTGGCGTCGTTGGCCGGCGCCTCGCGCGCGGCGTCGAGGGCCTCGTCGACCGGCAGCGCCCGGACCGAGAGGAACTCGTTGCTGTCGAGGTCGCGCTCGACCGGCGTCAGCCCCTCGGCGAAGACGATTCCCCGCTCGTGGCGCAGCACGCCGGTCGAGCAGTAGAAGTCCTCCAGCAGGCTGACGCCCGCGGGGTCGAAGCCGGTCTCCTCTCGGAGCTCCCGCGCGCCGGCCCGGGTGTAGGACTCGCCGTCCTCCACGATGCCGGCCGGACACTCCAGGCACTCCTCGCCGATGACGGGTCGGTACTGCTCGACGAAGACGACCTGGCCGTCGGTCACCGCCAGGATGACGACCGCGGGCGGGAGCTCGGCCCAGTAGTACTTCTTCGTCGAGCCGTCGGGCTGTTCCACCAGGTCGTAGCCGCCGGTGTACCAGCCGGTCTCGTACTCCGCGACCGACTCGATGACGCGCCAGTCCTCGCTCATGGCTACCGTGTCGGCTGCGAGGGGGTAAAACGTGGCTACTCGCGGGTGGGGTGGAAGCCGATCCGAGACGACCCGTTAGTCTGCTGGTCGGCGCGCGCCGGCGCGGCCCGTCAGTGGCCGCGCCATCGCCGTGCGAGGGACGAGCGAACGGAGTGAGCGAGGAGGCTGGGGAGGTGTGAGGTCTGCGGTTGCGGTGCTGTGCGGTACATAGGTGACGGCAGCAGCTAGCTCTCTCGACTCATCTCCCAGTACAACTGATGCGACCTCTCTGCCTCGATTAGCCGATACAGATTCCGTAGCAGCTCCTATCCCTGCACCAGGTCCCGATACACGCGCCCGAACGCCTGGCGCCGCAACGTCGCCACCGCGGCCCGCTCCTCGTTCTGGTAGGTCGCGGCCACCACGGTCTCACCGAGCGCGTCGTGCCACGCCACGTTGTCGACGTTCTCCGAGCCCTCCTCGCGCACCTCGCGGTCGCGGTCGGCCAGCCACTCCTCGTACTCCTCGCGCGTGCCGGTCCGGACCGCCAGCAGCGACGCGAACAGGGCGTCGCGGGCGGTCTCGACCACCTCGCCGGTCACGCGCCGGTTGTACTCGTCGGCGTCGAACGCCATCGCCTTCGCGGTCTCCTTGACGACTGTCTGAGCCGCCGGCCCGATAGCCTCGTAGCGCTCGCGGGCCTCGCTCTCGGTCGCGGGCGCGAGAAAGCCGTGAGTCTCCATGGGCGGGCGTTCGGAGGCCGGGAACTACTGGTTTTCGTCCTAGGCCGAGTACGGCTTGGGGCAGTTGCTGGCGGAATCAGTGCGGGGAAGAGCGTTTAGAAAGCCCCCGCCCGGTCGCGGTCGCTCGGCGACATGTCCTCGGCTCACTCCGTTCGCCTCGGATAGGGTCGCTGAGGCGACTAAACTGTACGCGACCGGGCGGCCCCTTTCAGTCCACCGGAGGACAAACCGCGTCCTCCGAGCCTGTGCTCGCATTCGCTCGCACAGACACCCAGACGGTGGAACAGTCCGGTAGTTCTCGCCCCTCCGAAAGTCACTCGTCGCGCTCGTCGGCCGTCTCCTCGTCGCCTTCGTCGTCGTCCGCGTCGTCCAGTAGCTGCTCGGTCATCTCCTGGGCCTCCTGGAGTATCTCCTGGGCCTCGCCGTCGAGTGCGCCTGCGCCGGTTCCGCCACCGCGGCCGCCCCCGGTCATCGACCCCCGGCCGCGGGCGTTGGCGCGCTCCAGTTCGTCCTCGAAGAGGTCGCCCGCCCGGGGCTCGTCGCCGTGGTCGTGACCCGTCGTATCTTCGAACACCTGCGGGAACCCGACCTCCTTGGCGCGCTCCTCGACGCGGGACGCGAGCTCGTGCTCGCCCTGCTCGCGCCACCCCGGCGCGTGGTCGTCGAGCCACGCCTCGTGGTCGTCGTCGCCGAGCATCGCCGTGAACGCGAGGTGATTGGCGAGGTGTTCGGCGTCGGACTGGGGCGTCTCGCAGACCGGACAGGCGTATCCCATGGGCGGGCGTAGGTCGCCCGCGCCGAAAAGCGCCACGCTCGACGTTCCCCGGCGTTCGTCGCTCGTCCCCTGCCGACCCTACGCGTCGAGGTCCACGACCATGATGAGGGCGTCCTCGCCGTCGTCGTAGTACCGGGGGATGGTCCGGAGGAACTCGAAGTCGAAGTCCCGGTACAGCGACACCGCCCGGTCGTTGCTCGACCGGACCTCCAGCTTCACGCTCCGGGCGCCCCGGGCCTCCAGCACGCCGAGCGCCCGCTCCAGCAGGGTCGCGCCCGCGCCCTCGCCGCGGTGGTCGGGGTGGACCGCGATGTCCTTGACGTGGCCCAGCGGCCGGCCGTGGTTCCGGACGAGGTCCGCGACGACGTAGCCCACGACGCCCTCGCCGGGACTCGGACCCGACTCGGACTCGCCGTCGAGCGGGGACGGAGGGCCGTCCCCGCCTGCGACCGCAACCAGGAACCCGGGCTCGCCCAGGTAGCGCTCGAACGCGGAGAACGGCCACGGCTGGTCGAACGAGGCGCGCTCGATGCGCAGAACGGCGAGCAGGTCGGCCTGGACCGCCTCCCGGATCCGGACGCCGTCGCCGTCCGCCGCGTGGGTGGTTGTCACTGTCCGGGATTCTCGCCCGACCCTTAAGAGTGTCATGCCCGATCCGAAGCCCGTAATTCTTTAGTAGTACTACTCATAAGAACCAAATGCACTTTCCGGCCGGAAGTGCAAGCTCCCGAAATCTCCCCCACCCACCCCCACTTTTGCATACGACACTACGACCTTTTCCAGCGGTCGCGCCCCAGGAGGCGCTCCCTTGCAAAAGCTCGACCAGAAACACCGGGAGACCGTAGCTCTCCCGAGCCTGCGTTCACTCCGTTCACGCAGACACTGCGTCACCCTCTCACTCAGTCCTCACTGCGTTCGGACCTCGTTCGAGGGATTCCTTGGTTCGCTCGCTCGTCGCTCCGCTCCTCGCTCGCGGTACAGTAGCTGGTACTCCGGTCGGACGTGAAGATGCGCGATACACCACCGGCTGACGGGGACGCGAAAAAA
This sequence comes from Halorussus rarus, assembly GCF_003369835.1. Classification (NCBI taxonomy): domain Archaea; kingdom Methanobacteriati; phylum Methanobacteriota; class Halobacteria; order Halobacteriales; family Haladaptataceae; genus Halorussus; species Halorussus rarus. The sequence goes on from NZ_QPMJ01000003.1 coordinate 470,239, forward strand.
CGAAAGAAGGAACGGGCTTCTTAGTCGTCCGCGGGAGTCGCGCCGGAGCTACCGCCCGACTCGGCCTGCTTCTTCGTGTGGGGCAGCTTGCCGCCGTCCGCGAGGATCTCGCGCTCGCGCTCGGAGGCGTCTAGGTGGGCCGTCGCCTCCCAGTCGTCGTTCACGCGGACCGTGAACTCCTCCTGGCCGGAGCGGACCGCCTCGGCGACGTCGTCGACGATCTCGATGTCGTCGCCCTGTTCGATCTTCTCGTAGGTGTCCTCGTCGATGGTCAGCGGGATGAGGCCGAAGTTGAACAGGTTCGCCTTGTGGATGCGGGCGAAGCTCTGGGCGAGGACGCCCTCCACGCCGAGGTACATCGGGCACAGCGCGGCGTGCTCGCGGGAGCTCCCCTGGCCGTAGTTCTCGCCGGCGACGAGGAACCCGCCGTCGGACTCGAGCGCGCGGTCGGCGAAGTCCTCGTCGACGCGGCTGAGGGTGAACTCCGAGAGCTTCGGGATGTTCGACCGGAACTTCAGGATGTCCGAGGTGGCCGGGATGATGTGGTCGGTCGTGATGTTGTCCTCCATCTTCAGGAGGGTCGGCCCCCGGAGCTGGGCCTCGAGCGGGTCCTTGAGCGGGACGTCGCCGATGTTCGGGCCCTTGATGAGCTCGTCGTCGGGCGCCTCGTCGGGCGCGATGAGGTCGGCCTTGCTGCCCGTGTACTGGTCGGGCATCTCGAAGCCGGGGTCCTCGAGGTCGCCGAGCTCGTCGGCGAGGTCGCGCGGGTCGACGATCTCGCCCTTGATGGCGGCCGCGGTGGCCACCTCCGGCGAGCAGAGGTAGACGTTGTCGTCCTCGATGCCCGACCGGCCCTCGAAGTTGCGGTTGAACGTCCGGAGCGACACCGAGTTGCTGGCCGGGACGTGACCGATGCCGATGCAGGCGCCGCAGGTCGCCTCGGAGAAGTTGACGCCGGCCGCCATCATCTCGGCGACCCAGCCCTCCTTCGCGAGCATCTCGGAGGCCTGCTTGCTACCGGGCGCGACGATCATCTCGGTCGTCTTGTTGGTCTCGCGGCCCTCCAGCATCTTGGCGGCCGGGAGGATGTCCTCGTAGGCGCCGTTGGTGCAGGAGCCGATGATGACCTGGTCGACGTCGGTGCCGGCGACCTCGCGGACGGGCACGACGTTGTCGGGCATCGACGGCTCGGCGATGAGCGGCTCGAGGTCGCTCAGGTCGATGGTGATCTGGTCGTCGTACTCGGCGTCCTCGTCGGGGCCGACCTCGACGTAGTCCTCGCCGCGGCCGAGCCGCTCGAGGTAGTCCTCGGTGTTCTCGTCGGTCGGGAAGATCGAGGAGGTCGCGCCGAGCTCGGTGCCCATGTTGGTGATGGTCGTCCGCTCGGGGACCGAGAGGCTCTCGACGCCCGGACCGGTGTACTCGAAGATCTTGCCGACGCCGCCCTTCACGCTGAGCCGGCGCAGCATCTCGAGGATGACGTCCTTCGCGGTCGCCCACTCGGGGAGTTCGCCCTCGAGCCTGACGTTGACGACCTCGGGCATCTCGATGTAGTAGGCGCCGCCGCCCATCGCGACCGTCACGTCGAGGCCGCCCGAGCCGATGGCGAGCTCGCCGAGGCCGCCGGGCGTCGGCGTGTGGGAGTCGCTGCCCAGCATCGTCTTGCCGGGGGCCGCGAAGTTCTCCTTGTGGACGTTGTGACAGATACCGTTGCCGGGCCGCGAGAAGTGGGCGCCGTAGGTACCCGCCGCCGACCGGAGGAACCGGTGGTCGTCCGTGTTCTTGAAGTCGAACTGGTAGGTCTGGTGGTCGCAGTACTGGGCCGCCAGTTCCGTCTGGACCTCTTCGAGGCCCAGCGCCTCGAACTGGAGCCAGACGAGCGTCCCCGTGGTGTCCTGCGTGAGGACCTGGTCGATTTCGATTCCGATCTCCTCGCCGGTCTCGAGTTCGCCCTCGACGAGGTGGTCCTCGAGGATTTTTTCCGTTAGCGTCTGTCCCATATCGACCGGATATCGACCCTCCAAGCGTATAAATCCCGCGTGTTTCCGTTCATTACCCGGGTTGTAAATCCCGCCGCCGTCCGGCAAAAGTTGTGCGAACCTGTCGGAAGTCGCACGCCCGTCCAACTCCGCCAACGCTATAATGTCCCGGCGGAACCCAACCCACATGTTCGAGAGCGGTCCGTTCGTGGCCGAACACGTCACCGAAACCGACGACGAGCAGGTCCAGCCCAACGGCGTCGACCTCACGCTCGCGGCTGTGTACGAACAGCGCGAACCCGGCCGCATCGGTCGGGACGACAAGGAGATCGGCGACCGCCGGGAGCTCGAAACCGAGCAGGTCGCCGACGACGCGCCCGAGACGTACTACCTGACGCCCGGCGGCTACGTCGTCCAGTACGCCGAGACCGTCCGGATTCCGGAGGGTCACGTCGGCTACATCTATCCCCGGTCGTCGCTGCTCCGGAACTCCTGCATGCTGAACACCGCGGTCTGGGACGCCGGCTACGAGGGGAAGGGCGAGGGGCTGCTCGAGGTCCACCACGACATCGAACTCGAGACGGGCGCCCGGATCGCCCAGCTCGTCCTCGCGGAGGCCGACCACGAGGGCACCTACGCCGGGTCGTACCAGGGGGAGAACCTGGGTCTCGACGAGTTCTGACGGACTCTCCGAACCGGTTCGCTTCGACCCGACCTGTTCCGCCTTCTGTTCTAACTCCGCTTAATCGAACTAATCCGTTCACTTTGTCCGGCCGCGCGCCGTTAAACGGACAATGAGCATCGTCGCTCACTTCACCGTCCCGCTCGACGCGGTGGCGCTCGGGGAGACGTTCCCCGCGACGCCGGAGATGCGTCTCGAAGTCGAACGTCTCGCCACCCACAGCAGGGAGTGGGTGATGCCGTTCGCCTGGGCGTCCGGCGGGGACTTCGAGGCGTTCGAGGACGCGCTCGCCGACGATCCCTCGGTCGACGAGCGCTCGGTCGTCGACGCGTTCGACGGCACCCGACTGTACGAGATCAAGTGGGTCGAATCGGTCGGCGAACTCGTCGACGAGATCGTCGACCAGCACGGCACCATCCTCGAGGCGTCGGCCGCCCCGGACGGGTGGTTCTTCAGGATCCGGTTCACCGACCAGTCCCAGGTCGAGGCGTTCAGCGACCACTTCTCCCGTCGGGGAGTCAGCTTCGAGGTCCAGCAACTGACCCGGCCGACCGACCCCCGACAGGCGACGTACGAACTCACCGAGAACCAGCGCGAGACCCTCGTCCTCGCCCAGCGGGCGGGCTACTTCGAGGTTCCGCGCGCGGTCTCGCTGTCGGACCTGGCCGACAGAATCGGCGTCTCCTCGAACTCGCTGTCCGAGCGCCTCCGCCGGGGCACCGACGCGCTCGTCCGGAACGCGCTGGTCGTCGAGGACCGCGACGAAGCCGACGACGCGGAGGGCGAGTAGGTCGGTCGCGGTCTCTTACTCCCCGAGGTCGAACATCTCGGCGGCCTGCTCCATGTCCTTGTCGCCCCGGCCGCTCAGGTTGATGAGGACGACGTCGTCCTCGTCCATCCCCGCGGCGACCTCCTTCGCGAGCGCGACCGCGTGACTGGATTCGAGCGCCGGGATGATGCCCTCCAGTTCCGAGAGTTCGCGGAACGCCGCCAGGGCGTCGTCGTCGGGCACCGCCCGGTAGTCGCACCGGCCGACCGCCCGGAACATGGCGTGCTCGGGCCCGACCGCCGGGTAGTCGAGGCCGGCCGACACCGAGTGGACCTCGGTGTCCTCGTCGAGGGTCCGGGTCCTCATCCCGTGCATCACGCCGTCCTCGCCCTCCGAGAGCGGTGCGGCGTGCCTGCCCGACCCCTCGCCCTCGCCGCCGCCCTCAGCGCCGTAGAAGTCGACGTCGTCGTCGCGGAACGCGTGGAACAGCCCGATGGCGTTCGACCCGCCGCCCACGCAGGCGATGGCGGCGTCGGGCAACTGTCCGGCCTGCTCGCGAATCTGGTCGCGGGCCTCCCGGCCGATGACCGACTGGAACTCCCGGACCATCCGCGGGAAGGGGTCGGGGCCGACGGCCGACCCCACCAGGTAGTGGGTGTCCTCGACATTGGCGGCGAAGTCCTCCAGGGCGGCGTCGACCGCGTCGGCCAGTCCCGACCCGCCCCGGGTGACCTCGTTGACCTCCGCGCCCATCAGCCGCATCCGGAAGACGTTCATCTTCTGGCGCTCGACGTCCTTCTTCCCCATGTAGATCTCGGTGTCGAGCCCGAGCAGCGCGCCCACCATCGCGGTGGCGACCCCGTGCTGGCCGGCGCCGGTCTCGGCGATGAGCCGGGTCCGCCCGGCCTCCTCGGCCAGCAGCGCCTGACCGAGACAGTTGTTGATCTTGTGGGCGCCGCCGTGGAGCAGGTCCTCGCGCTTGAGGTAGATCTGGACGCCGTACTCCGCCGAGAGCCGTTCGGCGTGGAACAGCGGCGTAGGCCGGCCCGCGAAGTCCCGGCGGTAGCTCCGGAACCGGTCGCGGAACGCGTCGGTGTCGTGGATTTCGTCGAACGCCTGGGCTAGCTGGTCGAGGGGCTCCTCGAGGGGCTCGGGGACGTGTCGACCGCCGAAGCCCTCGAAATCGCCGGCGTCCGTGTCATCGGTCGGCATACGATCCATTTTCGGCCCTGTCCGGCTTAAAACACACTCTCCCGTACACCTTACTTCCGTCCGCTCAGCCGAGCATCAGGCGGACGTTGTAGACGGTGAAGAACACGCCGAACAGCAGCAGGACGAGCGGAGCGAAGTAGTAGACGAAGCGATCCCGCCACACGCGGACCGCGTAGAAACTGAGGCCGAAGCAGACGGCGAACACCAGGAGCTTCGCGCCGACCAGCCCGCCGAGACCGAACCGGCTCAAAAGGCGTGCGAGCAGCGGGTTCCCCTCCGCGACGACCGGGTGGTACCGCACGAGTGCGATGGTCGTGACCACGTCGCCGACGCCGTAGCCGCTGGTCGCCGCGATCCACAGCCAGACGAACTCCCGGTAGGTCGTCGCTGCGCGTTCGAGCGAGAGGGGGTGAGTAGGTGGTAATCCGTCGGTCATTGTGGGGTCCTCGGCGCGTCCCGTTACCGGTCCCTCGCCGGTTCCTCGATGTCCGGGACGTCCGGCGGCGACCCCTCCCCGCCGAGCCGGCGCTTCCGGTCGTAGTAGGTGTCGACCGCGCCCGACGCGACGAGCGCCGCGACGCACAGGCCCGCCCAGGCCATGTCCGGGAGCATGTCGAACGGGACGATGTCGACGTAGGCCACGGTCAACAGCGCCGCGCACACCGCTCCCAGCCCGAGGTAGTACTCGCTGCGGGGAATCTCGGATTCGGGCACGACGTCGAGGTAGAGTTCGACGTCCGCCATCCCCTCGCTCGGCCTGACGACCCCGCGGTCGGCGTCGAAGTCGACGACGCCGACCTCGTCCATCTTCGGCAGGTGGCTCTGCCGGAGCGCTGTGTACACCCGCCGGCGCTGGTCGTGGGTGATCGCGGCCGGCGGATCCTCGTTCTCCCACGCCGCGAGGTGGGTCGACAGCTCTCGGAGTTCGACCGGCCGGTCCTGCTGCCGGAGGTAGTGGACGACGTGGCGGCGGCGCTGGTTGCTCACGATCTCGAAGATCTCGTCCCGCGTCGGCTCGTCGGCCTCGGTCTCCTCCGGAGAACGTGTTTGTTTGCCACCCACTGACATATCGTTAGGCTGTCTCTACAGACACATAAGCCTGACCTACGTATCATATAATGTTTACATACGAAAGGTCGGTTCGTGATGGCGAACTCGTGGTTTCGAATCGAACCGGTCCAGTACCGCGATTCAGGCGGTGCCTGACGGCCTGTATAGAACTCCTGACTCGATGTCAGAGGGTGTATACGTCTCTACAGGGTCGACCTGCTTACCCGTCAACATCTGAATATATGGAGTGGATGCTGGATAAGGTGTGAGTGACGACGGGCGACCGTCGTGGAACAACTATGACCGAAGACGACAACAGCGGATTCGACCTGTCGCGGCGCAAGGTACTGGGAGGACTCGTGACCGTCGGCGCTGCGTCCGCGGCCACGGGCGCAGGGACGATGGCCTACTTCAGCGACACCGAGAGCAGTGAGGGTAACACCGTGTCCGCAGGGACGCTGAACCTCAAGGTGAACGGGCGGGACGACATTAGTACTGCACCCGTGAACGTTTCTGGAGTCGCACCTGGCTGGTCCAAGTCCATCCCTCTCGATCTGTCGAACGACGGTACGGTCGGTGGAGACCTGTACCTCAAGTTCGACGTCACTGGGAGCAACGATGGAGATGGTGACAGTCAGGGTCTCGAAGACGACCTTGACCTAACTTGGAACGTGGACAACGGTGGTTCGGGGAGTATCGACCTCACTAATGCCCCGACCAACTGGCAGGACACCGGCCAGGACATCGGTGGTAGTAGCAACGTCACCGGGGATATCGGACTCGAACTTCCGACCAGTGTCGGTAACGAGGCCCAGGGAGAGAGTGCGACTATCGACGTCTACATGAAGCTCGTCCAGAGCGGCGGCTCCCCCTAACAGACTCCGTTCCCCCACGGGAGCATTCCAATCATGTTCGACGACGACAGTAGCGTGTCACTGACCCGGCGACGCCTCCTCGGCGGCCTGGTCGCGATCGGCGGGGCCGGAGCAGCGTCAGGTGCCGGCACGTTCGCGTACTTCAGCGACACCGAGAGCAGCACCGGAAACACCATCGACGCCGGGACGCTCGACCTGACGGTCAGTGACAGCGGCGCAGACTTCAGTGACGGCGTGTCGGGGACGTGGACCATCTCGAACGCCAAACCCGGCGACTCGGTGCTGGGCGACCTCACGCTCCGGAACGAGGGGTCGCTGTCGTCCGACCACGTCGAGATCAGCTTCGCCGTCGACGAGAGCGAGGCTGGCGGTTCCACCGGTGCAAACGAAGCGGACACGATGCCATCGAGCGCCGAGGGGATGGCCGAGCAGTTCGAGGTGACCGTGTTCACCTACAACGGCACCAACGTCCTCCAGAACCTGTCCGACGCCAATGGGAACGGCATCGTGGACATCGGGGACGTTGTGAGCGGGAACGATGGGGCGCTCGACGACCTCACGTCCCTGCCGAGTGACAGCCAGGCAACCGAGTCGATGATGCTGGAGTTCCGGTGGGCCCACGATTCGGAGTTCGATAACTCCGTCTCCGGGACGAACAACGACTACCAGGGCGACGAGTTCGACCTCACGGTCACCTTCGCCCTCCACCAGGACTCCGGCCAGGACTTGTAGCAACTGACACCCGACAGGGTGTCTTCGACCCTCGCGGGTAGCACGCCCTCGCGGGCGTCGGCGGTTCGACTCCGCCGGTGGGCCCTCCCCGAGCGGGGGATTCGGCAAACCATGTCAGACAAGAACATCGACCTTTCGCGACGGAAGGTTCTGGGTAGCCTCGGCGTCATCGGCGTGGCGAGCGCCGGCGCCGGCGCGGGGACGTTCGCATACTTCAGTGACACCGAAAGCAGCACGGGGAACACGATCAGTGCGGGAACGCTGAACCTCACTGCCGACGGGAACGACGGATCGGCGACGACTACGGTCAGTGTCGACGACGTCGCGCCTGGGGAGACCGGCAGCGATTCGACGACGTTGGTGAACGCGGGCAGCGTCAGTGGATATCTGAATTTCGACGTCGCTCCCATCTCCAATCGAGAGAACGGTGTCATCGATCCCGAGGAAGGTTCCTCCGGCGAAAACGGGGGCGACCCGGGCGAACTCGGCGCCGTCCTCGATGTCAGATACGGGTTCGACACGACCGGCGACGGGGCCATCGACGTGCCCGTCGTCGACACGACCGACAAGCCCTACGAAGCGGTCGAACGGACCGGAGGTGCCGAGTACAATCCGAACCTCCCGTTGTCGGCCAACGGCGGTAGCGCGGACTTCGTCGTCGACTGGGCACTCCCGTCCGACGCCGGGAACGCCGTACAGGGCGACGGCGTGGAATTCGACGCCACCTTCGAACTGCTACAGGAGCCCGCCGGGAGCGACGTCGTTCTCACCGGCAACTCCCCGTATAGCGACGCGAAGGGCTTTCCGGGGAGCTTCGCCCCCGAGTCGGCGGAGAGTCGCGTCGGAGCCGGGTCGTGGCAGGCCACGACATCGGGACAGGAAGGGTTCTACTTCGGCGGTAAGTTCTCCGGCTATCACGCGCTGCCGACGTTTACGGTCGGCGACATCGCCGAACTCGGCTACTGGATGAACCACTCGAACAGCCAGGTGGAGTCGGACTTCTTCCTCCAGATATTCACCGCACCCAAGAACGACGGGACCGACTTCGGTAGCTTCTACAACGCACGGCTGACCGCGGTTCCGCCGGAGGCCAACGATGGGAATCCTTCGTGGACCCCGGACGAGTGGAACGAGTTCTCGACCGACCCGTCGGCCGACAATCAACTCTACTTCTATCTGGAGGACAACCAGACCGTCTCGACTACTCCCCGGACTCTCCAGGACCTGCAGACCAACCCATTCACTCACGACGGCACCGATTACGGGCAGTCCACTGACGAGGTGTTCGCCGTCGCGGTCCTCACGAACAGCAAACAGACCGAGTTCGAGGGACACCTCGACGACATCAACCTCGAACTCACTTCCGGACAGGGGAGCCTGTCTATCGACCTCGAACCCTGATGCGGCGCGCCGAGACGACAGTCCGACCCACGCGCGGTCGCCTCCGCGGCGGTTCGACTCCGCCGGTGGGTCCTTCCCCGAACGGGGAGTGAAAAATCATGTCGGACAAGAACATCGACCTCTCGCGGCGGAAGGTCTTGGGCGGTCTGGGAGTGATCGGCGTGGCGAGCGCCGGCGCGGGGGCCGGAACCTTCGCGTACTTCAGCGATACGGAGGAGAGCACCGGAAACACCGTGAGTGCTGGGACGCTCGATCTGACACCCGACGGCTCTAGCGTCGAGACGTTCACGGTCTCCGACGTCAAGCCGACCGACTCCGGGACGGAAGCGATCTCGCTGTCGAACGCCGGTAGCCTTCCGGGCTACCTGAACGTCGGCGTGTCCCTGACTGCGGACGAGGAGGGGCAGGTCCGCGAGCCCGAGCCGGACTCCGACGACGCCACGTCCGGGGAACTGGCCGAGAACATCGACGTCGAAATCGGCCTGGATTCGGACGAGGACGGGAGTATCGATACGTCTCTGGCAGACGCGGACCTCGCGGGCGTCGCGGGACTCGCCGGCGCGAAGTACAACCCGAACCACGAACTCGCGGCGAGCGGAAGCGGGAACGACGACGTCGACTTCGTCTTCGACTGGTCGGTACCCGCGTCGGTCGGCAACGAGATTCAGAGCGATTCGTTCACGGCCGACTTCACGTTCGAGCTCCTCCAGCAGCGGGCGAACGCGGACCTGGTCCTCACAGGCGACTCCCCGGCGATCGCGTCGGGGGAGAACCCGCTGCTGACCTCCTCGGATGCGAAGTGGGGCGACGGCTCCTGGACGAACGACTCCGGGAAGCACGGCCGGCTCTACTTCGGCGGTGAGTTCTCCGACTTCCACTCGCTTCCCGAGTTCACGGTCGACGAGATCGCGTCCATCAGCTACCACACGAAGAAGAGCCAGTCGTTCGACGCGAACGACCACGACTTCTTCCTCCACATCTACACGACGAAGGCGAGTTCGTCGAGTCCCGACGGGTGGTACGGTAAACGGCTCACTGCGCTCCCCAAGTACGCGGCGAATCGGAACGCACCGGCCGGCCAGTGGAACGAGTGGCAGACGGAGAGCGGGACGAACCAGTTGCAGTTCTACGACAAGAACCGAAGTAACGCGAGCGAGAGCGTCCCGCTTTCCGAAATCCAGTCGGGAAGCGTGACCTGGTCGAGTTCGGGCGAGACCGTCGACTACGGCGGGATGACCGTTCGGACGCTCTCGGTCACCGCCGACAACGTCTCGTTCGACAGCAGGGTCGACGCTGTCGGACTGGAACTGACTACCGGCGAGTCGCTCACTATCGACCTCGAACCGTAGCGACCGCGGCGCCGACCCGCCCACGTAACGCGCTCGAACGGGCGCCGGTGGTTCGACTCCGCCGGTGGGTCCTCCCTTCGTGGGAGACCAGCGGTCTCAGTCCCCGTCACCCGTCTGAGCGAACCCAACAACCGAGACATCACGAATCATGTCGGAATCCGCCGAAGACGCAGCGTCGATGGTACGGTCGTCAGTCCTCCGTCTCGCGGTCCTCACCGGACGACGAGACGCTACTCGATCCGATTTGACGAGAACGAACGACCGCGGTCCCGCTCGCTCGGGTGGTCACCGTGCTCCGTGAACTGCTCGCCCGACTGACCAAGATGGGCGCTCGCCAGACGGTCCTCGTTGTGCTCATCACTGGAACCGTCGTCGCCGGGGCCGGGTTCGGTCTCGCCGGCACTCTCACCGACGATTCCCCCGAACCGACGCCGACTGCGACGCCCACCCCGACACCTCCGGACCCGACGGTCACTCCGCAGCAGACCGCGACACCGACGACCATCGAGCAGACGACGGCAACTGCTCCGACCGACGGCGATACCGCCGACGATGACGACGACCCGACCGCGACGACCCGAACGACTACCACCGGGACAACCACTACGCCCGCAACACCGAACGCCACCCTGGCTCTGTCGGCGTCGGACCCGCCCGCGGTCAGCACCGAGGACGGGTCGGTCGAGCGCGTCGCCGGGAACCTCACCGGAACTCTCGACTGGACCGCGGGCTCGAACGCCACCAGCGTCACCCTCGTCGTCCAGACCTGGACGCCGGACTCCGAGTGGCGCGAGTCCCGCCGGGTCACCGTCGCTCCGAACGGGACGACGCTGGCCGTCGAGGACGCCCTCGGCGGTTCCGAACTGGTCTACGCCGCGGGCGAGCGCGCCGGCGAGTTCGCCGTCGGCGAGGACGGCGCGACCGCGACCCGCGAGGGGTACGTCTCCGTGACTGCGGTGCTGTTCGGACCGAACGGGACCGAACTCGCCCGGAACTCGACCGCCGACGAGTACGCCTTCAACGTGACGAACCAGGAGGAGAGCAACTTCTTCGCGTTTGGCGACTCCGGAACGACAACGACGGACGACACCCACCCGTCGCTACGCCTCGGCGGAGACGGCGAGGATCCGACCGTCCTCCGCGTGACGAACGCCGTCCCCGGCGGCTCGGGCCACGGACGGGTCTCGGTCACGAACACCGGCGAGGACGGGGGCGTCCTCCGGGTAACCGTCGAGAGCGTGTCGGACGAGGAGAACGGGTTCACCGAGCCCGAGCGCGAGGTCGACGACTCGCCGTCGACGGGCGAACTCGCCGAAGCGCTGGACGTCCGGATGAAGCTCGTCGACGAGGACGGCGAGACCGTCCAGTACCTGGCCGGCGGCGAGTCCTCCTACGCCTCGCTCGCCAGCCAGTCCGACCGGACGATGACTCCCGACACCTCGCTCGACAGCAACGAGACGGTCCGGTTCGTCGCGGAGTGGCGCGTCGACGCGTCGGTGGGCAACGAGATCCAGAGCGACTCCGTGACATTCGACCTCGACTTCACCGTCCTCGACGATGACGACGTCTCCCAGCGTCTCGATTCGCCGTCGGAAGTCGCCTCGGGTACACGGGCTAATGGCATGAAAAATGATAATATTGGTCGCGGTAGTAGTACGAACGAGGTGACGGCGTGATGGAGGGAAAACAGTCGCTCACCCGGATCGCGGCCCTGGTAGGGGTCGTGGTCGTCGTCGCCGCCTTCGCGAGCGGCGCGTACACCTACGGGCTGCTGTCCGACCGCGAGGACGGGTCGGTCTCCATCGAGGCCGCCGGGAACTTCTCCGATACCGCTACGGCGACTCCCGGCGGAAGTGTCTCTGAACTGAGTGAGGCTCCGAACAGCGATACCACCGCTTCGGACGATTCGACGGGCGAGGCGACCACTACGGCGGTCACTCAGACGGAGAAAACGACCGAGACTACGACAACACCGACCGAAAACACGACTACTACGACAACCACCGAGACCACGACGACGAAGGATACGACTACTACGTCAACGACGACCGGTACCACCACGACGACTGGGACACCTACAACGACAGAGGACACCACGACGAAAACTGAGACGACGACCGAAACCACGACGGACACGACAACGACGACCACTGAGACCACTACCACGACCGAAGCGACGACGACTACGACCGAGCCGACGTCATCTCCCACTTCCACGACGACCTCCAATCCATAGTCACTGACATATGAACCGAGAAACCCTCCGAGACACGCTAAGCGCATCGTCGATGAACCGCCGGAAAGCACTCCGAGTGCTCGGGCTCGTCGTCCTCGTCGCCCTCGTCGCCCCCTTCGTCGTCACGGCCGTGCCGCAGGTCGTGGGCGCCGACGCGAGCTACGTGGTGCTCTCCAGCAGCATGTCGCCGGCCATCCACGCCGGCGACGTGGTCGTCGTGAACGACGTCTCGCCCGCCAACGTCGAGGAGGGCGACGTCGTCACCTACCAGCCCCCGTCGGGTCACCAGCTCGCGGACGTGAACCGCGTGACCCACCGGGTCGTTGGGGTGACCAGTCGGGACGGCGAGCGCCACTTCCGGACGAAGGGCGACGCCAACGAGGAGGCCGACGCCGCGCTCGTCCCCGCGTCGAACGTCGAGGGTCGGGTCATGTTCCACATCCCGTTCGTCGGTCGCGTCGTCTCGTTCGCCCAGTCGTCGCTCGGACTCCTCCTGCTGGTCATCGTGCCCGGCGCCCTGCTCGTCGTCTCGGAGCTCTACGACCTCTACGTCGCGGCGACGGAGGGCTGACGGTCACTGCGCCGTATGATCGATTCTCGTCGTTTGGTATTCGGCGTCAGGCGACGTTCCGCTCCTCGAGCAGGTCGCCGCGCTCGAACCGGTCGCTCCCGAGCGCCGAGACGTCGACCAGCGACGCCTCGCCGTCCAGCACCAGCTCGGCGACCAGCTGGCCGGTCGCGGGCGCGTGCTGGAAGCCGTGGCCCGAGAACCCCACCGCCTGAACGAACCCCGGCACGGTCTCCTCGACGATGGGGTGGTGGTCGGGCGTCACGGCGTAGAGCCCGGCCCAGCCCCGGCGGAGTTCGGAGTCGGGGCCGAAGTAGGTCGCGCAGTCGCCCGCGCGCTCGACGGCCTCGGCGGCCCAGTCGAGGTCCATCTTGCGGTCGAAGCCGTCGGGGTCCCGGTTGGGGTCGGCCCCTCCACCGGTGTCGCTCGCGGGTCGTTCCTCCCCGTCTGCTCGCGGGCTCTGCCCGCTTGCACGGTCCGAGGAACGGGGTTCCTCGCTCTCGAAGTGTCCGCCGACCAGCGCCGCGCCCTCGCGCTCGGGCCGGAAGTGCGACCCGGTGTCGAGGTCGATGGTGAGGGGCACGTCCTCGGGGACCGGCGTCTCGGGGTCGACGACGGCCATCTGGCGGCGCTTCGGTGCGACCGGGATCTCGACGGCCGCCATCGCGGCGACCCGGCGCGCCCACGGGCCCGCGGCGTTGACCACGAAGTCGACGTCGCGGCGTTCGCTTCCGAAAGACTCGCTCCGCTCGTCTTTCGACGTTCGAGAGGCGTCGCTTCTCTCACCGTCGGCAGTCACGCCGGTCACGGCGTCGTCGCTCGCCCCGGTACCGCGTTCGCGGTGGATGGCCGTCACGTCGGTCTGCGTCAGAATCTCGGCGCCGGCCTCGCGGGCGGCCGCGGCGAACCCCTGGAGCGCGAGGTGCGGGTCGGCGAACCCGTCGGTCGGCGAGTAGGTCGCGGCCACGAACTGGTCGGCCCGGAGCCCGGGGCAGTGCTCGGTCGCCTCCTCGGGGTCGAGCAGGACGCTCGGGACGCCCCGGTCGTTCTGCATGGCGACCTGCTCCTCGAACGCGCGTGCGGTCGCCGGCTCGCGGGCCGCGAAGAGGTAGCCCGGCCGACGGTAGGCGATGTCGGTGCCGAACGTCGACTCGAACGACTCCCAGACGTCCATGCTCTCCAGCGAGAGGTCGACGTTGACCGGCGTGGAGAACTGGGCGCGGATGCCGCCCACCGACCGCTCGGTGCTGCCGTTTCCCAGCGACCCCTTCTCGTAGACCGTGACGTCGGCCCCGCGCTCGGCCAGGTAGTAGGCGCTCGCGAGCCCCACGATGCCGCCCCCGACGACTGCGACGTCCATACCCGCGAGTCGGTCGCGCGGATGTTAATCGTTGCCCCACTGCACGCGAAGTCCGCTCCCGTCCGCGATGCTCGCTCCGAACGGGCTACGCGACGCGACTCCCAGTACACGACAGCGCGCGGGAAGTTTCGCCCCGCTTGGGGGTGGCCGCCGGGGTTATCCGGCCGAGTCTCGAATGAACGACCGTGACAGATTCGAACCGCGAGATGGGAGTCGAGTTCGGCGAACTGGCCGACCGCATCGACGGCCACGACTACCCCGCGACCACCGGGGAGATCGCCGACGCCTACGGCGAGTACGAGGTCGAGTACGCCGGCGGCTCGGAGTCGCTGGCCGCGCTGCTGGGCCCGATAGACGACACCTGCGACTCGCCGGCGGCGGTCAGGCAGGCCGTACTGAACGCGGTCGGCGGCGGGGCGGTCGGTCGGAGGGGGTACACCGACCGCGGTTCGTTCGCGTCGACCCCGAGCGATGTCTCGTTCTGACCGACGCCGCCGCCCCGGGCGAGAGTTTTCTCCTCGCACGCCCAGGAATCAAATGGTAATCGGGGCTTACTCCGCGACAAACGCGGCCTGAATCTCGTCGGCTCGAGACGGTCGGAACGTAGGCGACCGTTCCGCGGTCGGAACTGTCGTGAACGAACCTGAACGGCCGACTACATTATCAGGACGTATCGGCATTTTTCGAACAGCAGACCTCGCCGACGGCGGGCGAACGCGCCCGCCGAGGGCGACAGGAGAGACACTTCCAGGATGACCGCAAACGAGACAGGGGCGACAGCCGATTCGGCCGCCGAGACCGTCGCATCGCTGTGTGACGACCGCGAGCTCGTCGTCGTATCGAACCGCCAGCCGTACAGCCACAGTTACGCGGACGGCGCCGGGGACGCCGACGCCGCCGGAGACTCCGGCGCCGACACGGAGGACGCCGGGACCGCCACTTCCGGGGCCGACCCCATCACGGTCGACCGTCCGGCGGGGGGCCTCACCGCGTCGCTCGACCCGGTCATGCAGGCCGTCGAGGGGACGTGGGTCGCGTGGGGCGACGGCGACGCCGACCGCGAGGTCGTCGGGCCGGACGACGCCGTCGCCGTCCCGCCCGAGGACCCCTCGTACGACCTCCGGCGGGTCTGGCTGACCGACGACCAGGTCGAGCGCTACTACCGGGGGTACAGCAACCGGGTGCTCTGGCCGCTCTGCCACCTCGACACCGCCAAGATGGACGTCCGCGAGTCGTTCTGGCGGGCCTACCGCGAGACCAACGCCGACTTCGCCGAGGCGGTGCTGTCGGCCGCCGACCGCGACCCCGTGGTCTGGTTCCAGGACTACCACCTCTCGCTGGCCCCGCGGTGGGTCCGGGACGACCGGCCCGACGCGTTCCTCATGCACTTCTGGCACATCCCGTGGCCCTCCCGGGACGTGTTCCGGACCTGCCCGCAGGCCGGGACGCTGCTCGACGGCCTGCTCGCCAACGACCTCGTGGGGTTCCACACCGACGACTACTGCCGGAACTTCCTCGACTGCGTCGAGGCCGAGACTGACGCCCGGGTCGACCGCGCCAGCGGGAGCGTCTCGTACCGCGACCACCGGACGTTCGTCCGGCCGTTCCCGCTGGGCATCGACGCCGTCCGGCAGGCCGACCTCGCCGAGTCCGACGCCGCCGACGAGTGGTGGGCGGAGTTCCGCGAGGCCCGCGGCATCGACCCGAGCGACGCGCTCGCGGTGGGCGTCGAGCGCCTCGACTACACCAAGGGCATCGAGGAGCGGTTGGCGGCGCTCGAGCGCTTCTGGACCGAAAACCCCGAGTGGCGCGGGGAGCTCACCTACGTCCAGAAGGGGACCGAGAGCCGGTCGGGCATCCCGGCCTACGACGCGCTCCGGGACCGCGTGGCCGCCGAAGTCGACCGGATCAACGACCGGTTCGGCACCGACGACTGGACGCCCGTGGTCTACACCACCGACCACCTGCCCGAGGCCGGCGTCGCCGCGCTCTACCGGGAGGCCGACCTCGGCCTCGTGACGCCGGTCCGGGACGGGATGAACCTGGTCGCCAAGGAGTTCGTCGCGGCCCAGACCCGCGACCCCGGCGCGCTCGTGCTGAGCGAACTCGCGGGCGCGACCGAACAGCTGGGCGACGAGGCCGTCCTGGTCCACCCGTACGACACCGCGGGCTTCGCCGACGCGATCCGCGAGGCGCTGTCGCTGTCCCGCGCCGAGCGCCGCCGGCGCGTCGCCGATCTCCAGCGCGAGGTCCACGCCGAGGACGTCTACGAGTGGCTCGAGGCCACGTTCGAGACCGCCGCCGCGGTGGACCGCGGCCGGCGCTCGCTCCAGCAGAGCCGGCCGAGTCCGACCGACGACTGACGCGGGCGAACGACCCCATCCACACATCCACCGATGGCTGACCCCACCGACTCAGACCGCGACGGGACCGACTCGGACGCAAGTACCGACGCCGCGATCGACCCGGGCCTCGAACTCCCGAACCCGCTCCGCGAGCACCTCTACGCCGTGGTAGAGGGGCTGGTCGACCACGACGGCCTGCTGGTCGCGCTCGACTTCGACGGCACCCTGGCCGCCATCGAGGACCGGCCCGACGCCGCCGCCATTCCCGACCCGACCCGAGAGGCGGTCGCCGCGCTGGCCGAGGAGCCGAACGTCGAGGTCGCGGTCGTCAGCGGCCGGGAACTGGCCGACGTGCGCGACCGGGTCGACGTTCCCGAGGCGTCATACGCCGGCAACCACGGCCTCGAGATCCACGCCGAGGAGTACCGCGTCCACCCGACCGCCAGCGACGCAGAGGAGGACATCGCGGCCATCTCCGACGAGCTTCGCGACCGGCTCGCCGACGTCGACGGCGTCATCGTCGAGAACAAGGGCGTGACCGCGACCGTCCACCACCGGCTCGTGGCCGACGACGAGGTCGCCCGGGTCGCGGACGCGGTCGATGAACTGGTCGACGTCCGCGACGACGTGCACCTGACCACCGGCAAGGACGTGCTGGAGCTCCGGCCCGCGGTCGAGCGGGACAAGGGCGAGGCGCTCCGGGAGCTCTACGACGTCCTGGTCCCCGACGGCGAGCAGTGGTTCCCGGTCTACGTCGGCGACGACACCACCGACGAGGCCGCGTTCGGCGTCCTCGGCGACCGCGAGCGGGGCTTCGGCATCAAGGTCGGCGACGACCCGAACACCGACGCGCCCTACCGGGTCGCCGACCCGGAGGCGGTCCGCGAGGTGCTCGACTGGCTCCGGACCTACGGCGTCGAGTTCCTGTCCGCCGACCGCCGAGACGTTCCGGGCGGCACGGCGTGACCGCCGGCCGCCGAGTTCGGTCCGTCGATTGCGTACTCTTCCTCCACCTCCGCCTCGTCGGTCGCGCCCTCCCGCTCGCCGGCTCCGTACCGTCACTTGCCGACCCCATACTCCCCTCGCCGTCTCCGTAATGCCCCGTTGAACCGGCGGACGGAGCCGCGAACGATGTGAACGGTCGCGCCGGTTTATTCGCCGAATCGGTCAACTCCGAACGAACCATGGCTACCGACGACGGCGACACCGACGACGAGCACCGCGAGGACCGCGCCGGGGCGGGCGACGAGGGCGCGCTCGACCCCGAGGACCGACCGGGCGCACCAGATCCGACGCGGAGCGGCGACGGGGGTACGGACGGGAACGGGTCCACCTACAGCAACGCGGGCCGCGAGACCGCGTCCCGGTCCCACCGAACCGGTGACGCGCGGTCGGAACGCGGCGACGCCCGACCGCAGGCCGACGCCGGACCGCGGAACGGCGGTGCTCCGGCCGGCTCGCCGCCGACCGGTCGCGGCGGGCCCGACCGGGGCCGAGAGGGCGAGCAGGGTAGCTCGGGCCGGCGGACGCGCCGGTACGGCTCCCGCCCGCCGACCGGGCATGGCGGCGCCCCCGGGCAGGGAGGTCCGTCCGGCGAACGGGGCGGAGGGCCGGGCGAACAGGGGACGTCCGCCGGCGAGCGAGGTGGCCGACCGGGCTCGTCGTCCGGCGAGGCCGCCGAGGATTACGGGCGACCCGGCGGTCCCGAAGTCGCCCGCGGGCGAGACCCGTCGGGAACCAGGGACGCGACGCCGGACGAGGGTCGCCGGCCTCTCGAGACCGACGCCGGCCCGGGCAGCGCCGCCCCGCCGAAGCGCACGCAGCCGCCGCGGGAACCGTCGGACCTCTCGGGGAACCCGGAGCGGACCGACCGCGGCGGCCGGGACGGTCGGTCGGCGGCCGGCGAGCGCCGGGAGGGGAAGTCCGGACCGCCCAAGTACGGGGGCCCGCGCGACCGGAACTGGGACCGGAACCGCGGCGGGTCAGCCGGGCAGCGCGAGCCCGCGGGCGGTCGGGGCGAACGGGGCGGTCAGCGCGAACAGGCCGGCCGCGGCGAGGCGGGCGGTCCGGGTCGGACCGAGAGTCAGCAGCGAGGTCCCGGCGAGGCAGGCGGTCGCCCCAAGGAGCGCGGCGACTCCGGCGGCCAGCCCGCCGGCCGCCGGGAGCCCGACCGGCGCCGCCAGCAGGAGTACAGTCCCGCCCGGTCGCCGGACCGGGAGCGCGAGACCCGCGAGTACGAGCGACGGCTCGACCGCAAACTGGACCGTCAGCGGGACTTCCAGCGGGACAAGAGCGGCGACCGGTACCGGCGGCGGTAGACGGTGTTCTGAGAACCGACAGCGGCGTCAGTCGTCGGCGTCGGTCCTGGCGGTGCGCTTGGCCGCCCGCTCGATGAACTCCTCGGGGAGCTCGTCGATCTCGCCGGCCTGGACGCCCCAGAGGTGGGCGTAGAGCCCGTCGTTCTCCAGCAGTTCGTCGTGGCTGCCCCGCTCGACGATCCGTCCGCCCTCGAGCACGACGATCTTGTCGGCGTCCTTGATGGTCGAGAGCCGGTGGGCGATGGCGAACGTGGTCCGGTCCTCGGTGAGCTCGTCGAGGCTGCGCTGGATGAGCATCTCGGTCTCGGTGTCGACGTCGCTGGTCGCCTCGTCGAGCACCAGTATCTCGGGGTCCTTCAGCACCGCGCGGGCGATGGAGATGCGCTGGCGCTGGCCGCCCGAGAGCTTCACGCCGCGCTCGCCGACCTCGGTGTCGTAACCGTCGGGGAGGTTCTGGATGAACTCGTGGGCCTCCGCGGCCTTGGCGGCCTCGACGATCTCCTCGTCGTCCACGTCGAAGGTGCCGTAGGCGATGTTCTCCCGGACCGTGCCGTAGAACATGAACGTGTCCTGGCTGACGTAGCCGATGGCCTGCCGGAGGCTCGGCAGGCTCACGTCCCGGAGGTCGGTGTCGTCGATGCGGATGGCGCCGTCGTCGACGTCGTACATCCGGAGCAGCAGTTTCAGGACCGTCGACTTGCCGGCGCCCGTGGGGCCGACCAGCGCGAGGGTGTCGCCGCCGTCGACCTCGAAGCTGATGTCGTCGACGATGGTCTCCTCCTCGTCGTAGCCGAAGGTCACGTCCTCGTAGACGACCTCGCCGTCCTCGACCACGAGTTCGTCTGCGTCGGGGTCCTCCTTGATGCGGCTGGGCTCGTCCATCAGCCCGAAGATGCGCGAGCTCGACGCGTACGCGCGTTGGTACATGTTGATGATGGAGCCGAACTGGGCCATCGGCCAGATGAACCGCTGGGTCAGCAGCATGAACGTGACGAACTTCCCGGCCGAGAGCTCGCCGGTGAAGAACCACGGCCCCTCGCCGTTGAGCACCCAGAGGCCGCCGACGATGAACGTGAGTGCGAACCCGAGCCCCGAGAGGATCTGCAGGGAGGGGAAGAACTTGATGCGGGTGACGATGGCGCCCCAGTTCGAGTCGAAGTACTCGTTCGAGACGTCCTCGACCCGGTCGGACTCGTAGGTCTCGGTGTTGGACGTCTTGATGACCTGGATGCCGCCGAGGTTGTTCTCCAGCCGGGAGTTGACCTTGCCGACCGCCGAGCGCACGTCGGCGTACTTCGGCTGGATGATCTCGACGAACTTGTAGGTGAAGACGGCGATGAGGGGCACCGGCACCATCGCGACCAGGGCGAGCTGCCAGTTCGTCGCGAAGAGGATGGCCGCGATGGCGAGCACCATCACGCCAAGCCGGAACGCCGAGTTCATCCCGTCGTTGAGGAACCGCTCGAGCCGGTTGACGTCGTTGCTCAGGATGGACATCATCTCGCCGGTCTGCTTGTCGGCGAAGAAGTCCATGTTGAGCCGCTGCATCTTGTCGTAGGTGTCGGTCCGGATGCTGTGCTGGATGTTCTGGGCGAACGAGTTCCAGCCCCAGTTGCGCGCCCAGTGGAACGCCGCGCCGAACCCGAACGCCGCGGCGATGACCCCCACCGAGAACCAGAACTGGCCGGTCGCGGCCGCCGGCGCGACGTCGGTCGCGAAGCTCTCCGACAGCAACGGCACCTGGCTCGCGAGCGCCTCGGGGTACGGTATCTGTCCCGAGCCCTCGGCGAACAGCGCGTCGATGGAGACGCCGAGGATGATGGGCGGGAGGAGATTGAGCACCCGGGCGAAGACGCTCGCCAGTACCCCGGTGACGAACGCGAGCCCGTTGTCGGACCCGTACTCGAGGAACAGCCGCTTCATCGGGTTCTCGGCCTGCTCCCGTTGTTCCTCGAACGGGTCGTCTTCCTCGTCGGTGAAACTCATTATCACTCCGGAGTGGTTCGGCAGTTGAAAAACTTTCCTTCGAACCGAAACACGGGCGTCGTCGCGTCGAACTCGGTCATCGGACTTCGAAGTGAAGGAGAGGCTGAACTTATTGATATCGGTCGTGTGTGAGCGAGTACCGCCACCCTCCGTGGCTGTAGAAGCGACGCGGCCGACGGCGACCTACAGCGACCGCGACTCCACTTCGGGGTCGACGCCGGACTCGGCCAGATCCTGGCGTATCCGGTCGCGCAGGGGGTCGGGAACGGTGTCGCGGCCGACCGGGACCGCGGTCTCGCCGTCGCCCTTCACCTTCCAGTAGACGATGCAGTCGCTGGGCGCGTAGTACTCGATGCTGTAGTGGTCGTCGCCGCCCCTGTAGTGGACCCGGGCGGCGAACCCCTCGGCCTGCCAGCCGTCCCGCTCGGCGAGCGACTCGACGCGTTCGTCCATGGTCGAAGGTCGGCCGGCCGCGTGGTAGTGGTTACGGAAGGCGACCGAGAAGGCAACAGTTATTTTCGGCGAGGGGCTTTGTCCCGGTACCGGGTCCGTGGTCTAGTTGGTTATGACGCGGCCTTTACAAGGCCGAAGTCGGTGGTTCGAATCCGCCCGGACCCACCTCTGACGGCGTAACGGCGACGAGCGCAGCGAGGAGCCTACGCCGTCGAATGGTCTTTCGAGGATTCGAAACAAGGAGTGGAGCGTAGCGGAACGACCGTGGTTCGAATCCGCCCGGACCCATAGATTCTGACTACGAACGAAGTGAGCAGTCGAATCTCTGACGGGAGGGCGATTCGAACCCTGCGAGTCGCAGCCCGCACAGCCGAGCGAAGCGAGGCGAGCAGGACCGTCTCGCCCCGGTGAGAATCCGCCCGGACCCACTGCATTTTGCGCCGAGCAATCCGCGAGGTGCAAGTCCGTGACTGCAGCCCCTTCACTCCGGAAGACGAGCGGAGCGAGGTCAGATGGACCCTTCGTTGGACGCCCACTCGACGAGCGCGGCGAGTTCCACGAGGACGAACAGGACGACTCCGAGCGTTACCGCCGACCGTAGTGTTTCGCGCATCACGCAAGACTACCGTCGCGTCGGAGTTACGTCTGTCGGACTCGGCCGACTCGCCTGCGGCGCCGACCCACCAAACCTATACCACCCTGCGAGAAACGGCCCGCCCATGCGTTGGCACGCGCGATCGGGGGTGGTGTAGTGAACCGAGGGGCAGTCGTCGCCGTCGTCCTCCTGTTCAGCCTCGCCGCCGGCGGAGTACTGCTCGCCGGCGACGACGGCCTCGGCGGGACGCCCGACGCTCCCGCAGGCGATTCGACGACCACGACGACAACCGGGAGCGGAGGCTCGCCGACCGATACCGCCAGCGGCGACAGCGCCAGTGATGCGACCGCGACGCCTTCCGACTCGGGCTACGCGTTCACCATCCAGTCGATCGAGGACTGCGGGAGCACCTGTCGGGACGTGACTGCGCGACTCGACAACTCCGGCGGGGCGGTCCGCGAGGAGGTGGAGGTCACCACCAAGATGTACGCCGACGACGATCTGCTGTGGGCGGGCAACGAGACGGTCGGCCGGCTCGGCCCCGGCGAGTCCCACACCTCGACCCGGCGCGTGGACGTGGGGTTCTCGGGCGGCCTCGCCATCAGCGCCAACGACGGCTACGTCACCATCGTCACCGTCGTCCGGTCCGAGGGCGGAACTGCGCGGTTCTCGGAACGCCGGAAAGTGGCCTGACCGTCCGCTTCGCTCGACGGTCCGCTCCGACTCGTCACTCGATGTCGGCCCCGCAATCGGGGCACTCGTCGTCCACGATGGTCACCTGCGCGTCGCACTCGGGACAGAACTCGAGATAGCAGGCCGGGTCGCCCATGACGTGGGGTACGCTGGCGCGGCCCAAAGGCGTTGTCCCGCTTCCCTGGTGGTGTTTCGAAACGCTTTTCTCTATCATGTGCCTCGTTGCGAGTGCGCCGCCTTAGCTCAGACTGGGAGAGCACTCGACTGAAGATCGAGCTGTCCCCCGTTCAAATCGGGGAGGCGGCACTCGTTCTGCCGACGACAAATGAGCGAGCGTAGCGAGCGAGCTGTCGTCGGCGATGATGCGTCCGACGCGATTTGAACACGCCAGTCGCAGGCCTGCGCAGTGACCGAAGGGAACGAGCAGGACCGTCTGGCACCTGTTTAAATCGAGGAGGCGGCATACCACTTTTTACGTCGTCGGGTCTCCTCGCTCATGGTTCGAGAGAGCTCCGCTCTCTCGTCATCACGAAAATCTCCGATTTTCGAACGACTACGCTCGCTGCGGGAACCACTCCTCGTAAAAACTTGGGGAAAACCCCCGGACGCGACCGAAGGGAGCGTCCGGTGAAACCGCGGCTCGCTTCGCTCGCCGCGGTATCCTGCACGGTCTTCGACTGCGGACAGGGCCCTCCGTTTCCAGTTTTGTAGTGGGTTGCAGTCAAAGTGCTACCAAGGTACAATCGTTCGATGACCTCCCCGCTTCCCGCCGGAAGCTGGCCATCTCAAGTTCAAGCGAAGGTTTATACTTCGGATTTCGCTAGCAAGGGGTGATGGAGTCCCCGTTCGACGTGTTACTCATCGACGCCGACGCCGACGACGAGGAGGTCGAGCAGGCGTACCGGGAGCGGGTGAAGGAGGCCCACCCGGACCAGGGCGGCTCGGTGGAGGAGTTCCAGGCGGTCAGGGCCGCCTACAAGAAGATCCAGGCGGGCTACGAGGAGAACGGCGCCGCGGCCGGCGGCGACGAGGTCGACCGCCAGGCGGCCGACCGGACCCGGGCCGCCGATCGGGGGACCGTCGGCGACGACCGGGACGACGCCGGCGACGCCGGCGCCGAACCCCGCGACCGGCGGGTCTCCTCGCAGGTCACGTACCTCAACTACGACGTGCTCTCGGACTTCGGGTGGGAGACCGACGACGCGGACCTCTTCGAGAAGGCGGCCGCCGCGGACCTCGGCGAGGAGGACTACGGGGAGTTCCGCGTCCAGCCCGGCGAGTCGCTGCTCGAGGCCGCCGAGGACCGGGGCTTCGCGTGGCCGTTCGCCTGCCGCGGCGGGGCGTGCGCCAACTGCGCCATCCTGCTGCGCGACGGGGAGCTGTCGATGCCAGCCAGCCACGTCCTCTCGGAGGAGCTGATGGAACAGGGCATCCGGCTGTCGTGCAACGGGATGCCCATCACCGACGAGCTGGAGGTCGTCTACAACGTCAAGCACATGCCCGAACTCGACGACCTCCTGCTGCCGCCCCGACCGTTCGAGCAGGCGTACTCCGACGACTGACCCGCACGACGAGCCCCGACAGGCCGTCGCATCTGTCCACGAACGCGGGCCCGACGTCGTTCGCTTCCCGTCGCCTCCGAAGTCGAACAAATTAACTACCGCCTCTGTGAACCGCTCTCGCATGAAAGCAGGGGTACTCGGCATCGTCCGGGACGACTTCGAGGTCGTCGACTCGTTCTCCGACACCGTCGAGCGCGACGGCAGGGAACTCGAACGCGTGCTGGACGTCCGGCGGGTGTTCTCGCTCCCCTCCGGCCAGATCGCGTTCGAGGGTCGGGCGGCGGTCGAGCGCGTGGTCGAACGGACGACGACCGAACTCGACTCCGGCGAGGTCAGGGTCGAGGAGACGCCGGAGACCGAGACCCGCGTCACCGACCTCGTCGGCGTCCCCGGCGAGTTCGTGGTCGCGGGCAGCGGGAAGGGCACCTTCGCGTTCGACCTGGTGAGCCACGACACGGCCGCCGACATCGAACGCGCCAGCCTCGACCTCGACGCCTTCCTCGACGCCCAGTCCGACGCCGAGCCGTGGCGGGCGGGCTTCTACGACGGCGCCGGCAACTGCGAGAACGGCGTGGTCCACGGCTCGGACCTGCTCGACGACGACCGGCTCGCCGACATCCTCGACGGCGCGTCGCTCAACCAGCTCGGGCTCGACTGCTCGTACGGCGACCGGTCGCTCAAGATGACCGCGGCCGAGAGCGGCTACGTCGAGGTGTACCGGCCGAGCGACTTCGACACCGCCGACTTCCTCCAGTACCTGCTCGACGAGGTCGTCCCGCACGCCGCGTGAGGTGCCGGCGTGTCCCTCGGCTCCCTTCGGGACACATATTACGCCCGGCGACGCTGTTTCGCACATGGCGAGCCAGACGCTCCTCGACCTGCTGGAGGGGAACCGCGAACACGTCGAATCGCTCGCGGCGGACCACTTCGACGCCGTGCAGGACGAACAGCGACCGGAGGTCGTCTCCATCTGCTGTTCGGACTCCCGGGTCTCCCAGGAGGGGATGTGGACCGTCGCGGAGCCGGGCCGGCTGTTCACCCCGAGCAACATCGGCAACCAGGTCTGGGACGAGTACGATGGCGAGCGCGTAGTGAACGGCAACCTGCTCTACCCGCTCGCCCACACGGGCACCGAAACGGTCGCGGTCGTCGGCCACACCGGCTGCGGGGCGGTCACCGCGGCCTACCGGGCGGTCACCGCGGACGAGAGCGGGGACTACCCCGGCATCGAGAAGTGGGTCCGGAGCCTCGTGCCGGTGGTCGAGGCGGGGCTCGACGACGAGGCGGTCGACGCCGACGCGGACGCCGACGCGGTCGTGAACCAGCTGGTGGAGTACAACGTCCACCGGCAGGTCGCGTTCCTCCGGGAGGCCGACGCGCTGCCGGCGTCGGCCTCGGTCTACGGGTTCGTCTACGACTTCCAGCGCGTCTACGGCGACGTCCCGGGCCGGACGTACCTCGTGAACGACGACGGCGAGACCGACCCGGACGCAATCGCCGACCGCCTGCCCGAGGAGTACGCCGACTCGGTCGCGAGCCTGCTCTACTGACCCGGCGACCGAGCTCCGACGGCTCGGCCGTGTCACCGGCTCTCTCGGAAGCCTTATCCGTGCGCCGCTACTCCGTTCGGACGCAATGGCGAAAGGAACGGTCGACTTCTTCAACGACACCGGCGGTTACGGCTTTATCGAGACTGAGGACGCGGACGAGGACGTTTTCTTCCACATGGAGGACGTTGGCGGCCCGGACCTCGAAGAGGGACAGGAAATCGAGTTCGACATCGAGCAGGCTGACAAGGGTCCGCGAGCGACCAACGTCCAGCGGCTGTAGTCGGTCGAACTTCTGCAACGATCAGTTTTTCCATTTATCGCCCCGGTAGCGACTGCCTCGTCGCAACGGGTGTCGCGAGACGGACACCGATGGCCGACGACCCGATACTGATAGATTTACTTACATTTATGTGCTGGGGCACACGAGATTCCCCATGGAGTTCAACATCCGCAAGCGACCCAGCAGCGCCATCCTCGAAGTCACGCTCGACGACGGCGAGCGAATCGACGCCGAGCCCGGTGCGATGGTGAGCCGGACCGACGCGGTCGAAACCGACACCGAGGTCGCGGGCGGCGAGGGCGTGACCGGCATGCTCTCGCGGGCGATCTCCGACGAGCGCGAGATGACAGCCAACGCCTTCCGGGCGACCGCCGACGGCGCCCAGGTGCTGCTCGCGCCCGACGCGCCCGGCGACGTCACGCCCATCGACCTGGCTGAGACGGGCCGCATCAAGGTCCAGTCGGGGTCGACGCTCGCGTGGACCCCGGACGTCGAGAAGTCGACCGCCGCCAACGAGGCCGGCAACTTCTTCTCGTCGGGCGAACTGACCGTCCTCGCGATGGCGGGCGAGGGCACCGCGTTCCTCTCGGCCTACGGCGCCGTGGTCTCCCGCGAGGTCGCTTCCGACGACCCGCTCGTGGTCGACGAGGACCACCTCGTCGCGTGGACCGACGGCCTCGACGTCTCCCGAGAGCGCGACGGCTCGATAAAGTCCACGCTGCTCGGCGGCGAGGGGTTCGTGACCCGGTTCACCGGCGACGGGAGCGTCTGGCTCCAGACCCGCGACCCCCTCGTGTTCCGGCGGTCGGCCGGCGGGAACTAGGCTACTCGTCGAGGCGCTTCATCTCCTCGTCGGAGAGCTCGACCGCCGAGGCCGCGACGTTCTGCTCGAGGTGGTCGACGCTGGAGGTGCCCGGAATCGGGACGGTGACCGGCGAGTGCTCGAGCAGCCACGCCAGCGCGACCTGCCGGGGCGTGGCGTCGCGGTTCGCCGCGACGTCCTCCAGCACCGATTCCTTCTCGCCGAGATCGCCCCCGCCGATGGGGAAGTAGGCGATGAAGCCGATACCGGCGTCCTCGCACGCCTCGAGCACGTCCTCGTGCTCGCGGTCGCCGACGTTGTACTGGTTCTGGACCGTCGCCACGTCCACCATGTCGCGGGCCGTCTCGAGCTGGTCGACGCTGACGTTGCTCAGGCCGACGTGGTCGACCAGCCCGTCGTCCTTGAGTTCGCCGAACGCCTGGACCGCTTCCTCGAACGAGGCGTCGACGTCGGTGTTGTGCAGCTGGTAGAGGTCGATGCTGTCAACGCCGAGCCGGTCGATGCTTGTGAGCACCTGGTTCCGGAAGTAGTCGGGGCCGCCGTGGGGGATCCAGTCGCCCGACCGGTTCCGGAGGAAGCCGGCCTTCGTGGCCACGACCGCGTCGTCGGACTCGAGCGCCTCCCCGATGATGCGCTCGCTGACCCCCGGCCCGTAGGAGTCGGCGGTGTCGACGAAGTCGACGTCCATCTCGACCGCCCGCCGCAGGACCTCGCGGGCCTCGTCCTCGTCGTCGGGGCGGCCGATGATGTCCTCGCCGGTCAGCCGCATCGCGCCGTACGCGAGTCGGTGGACGGTCAGGTCGCCGCCGATGTCGAACGTGTCGCTCCGGTTCTGGCTGACTTCGACCATACCGTTCCTGGGGTAGTGATTTCATTAGTCGTTCTGGTAGCCCCCGGTCTTGCGGGGAACGGCCGGGGGGAGGCTTTTGGTGGTCGCGGTCGAATTGCACTCCGGATGAGTGACGCCGCAGCGAGACTCGACCCGTCGGCCGAGTCCGAGGCGTTCGGCTACCCCCGGTCGGCGGTCGCGGCCGACCTCGCGGCCATCGCGGCGGTCGGGGTCGTCCTCGTCGCGGTCCAGGCGCTGCCCGCGGCGGTCCGCGACGGCCTCGCGTTCGACCACGCCGCCTTCGACCCGCACACCCTGCTCACCGCGGCGTACGTCCACGCCGGCGCCGGCCACCTGCTCAGCAACCTCGGCGGCTACGTCTCGCTGTCGGTGGTCACCTATCTCGTCTGCCTCCACGCCGACCGCCGGGCGTGGTTCCGCCGGACCTTCCCGGCGTTCCTGGTGGTGCTACCGGTCGCGGTCAACCTCACGAGCTACGTCCTCCTCGAAGCGCGGTTCCCCGCCGCAACCCCGGTCTCGCGGGGGTTCTCGGGCGTGGTCGCGGGCTTCGGCGGCTTCCTGCTGGCCGCGGTGGCGGTCCAGCTCCGGCGGACCTACTCCCGGGAGACAGTCTTCTTCGTCGGCCAGTTCGCGGTCCTGCTCCTGTTCGGGGAACTGCTCTGGATCTACGCCGCCCGCGTCACCGTCCTCGAGGGCGCGGCCGTCACCGGCGGCCTCGCGCTGGCGGTGTCGGGCATCGCCTCGCGGACCCGCGGCCGGACGTACGGCGACGCCCACTTCCGGCAGGTCGGCCTCGACCTGCTGTACGTCGGCCTCGTGCTCGCGCTGCTGGTCTGGCTGGTGTACGGGCTCTTCCCGGCCGACCCCGTCGACCACGGCACGTTCACCAACGTCTTCGCCCACGGCGCCGGGTTCGTCGAGGGCGGCGTTCTGGCGGCGCTCACGCTCGTCGCGTTCCGCCCCTGAGCGGGCGGATATTCCGTCCTTTACTCAGCAACAGGTTTGAATACCCGCGGCGCCTACCCACGATCACGATGATGGCGACGACCCACGCCCTGTTCGGGATGGCGCTCGGAGCGGTCGCGCTGGTCGTCGCCCCCGAGTACGCCACGGTGGCCGTCGCGGCGGGCGGGATCGGCGGTCTGTTCCCCGACCTCGACCTCGCGGGCGACCACCGCAAGGACCTCCACTTCCCGGTGTGCTACTCGCTGGCGGCGGTCGCGGCGCTCGCGCTCGCGGCGGTCGCGCCGACCGCGGTCACGGTCGCCGTCGCGGTCTTCCTCGCATCGGCGGCGCTCCACTCCGCCGGCGACGCGCTCGGGGGCGGCCTCGAACTCCGGCCCTGGGAGGCCACCTCCGAGGAGGCGGTCTACGACCACTTCAACGGCCGGTGGATAGCCCCGCGGCGGTGGATCCGCTACGACGGCGCGCCCGAGGACCTGCTGGCGGCCGCGGCGTTCGCGGCGCCCGGCGTGCTCTACGCCGAACCGCTCCAGCAGGCGGTCCTCGCGCTGCTGGGCGTGTCGACCGTCTACGCCCTCCTCCGGAAGCGTCTCGTCGACGCCGGCGAGCGACTGGCCGACAGGCTTCCGCCCGGCCTGGCGGCGCTCGCGACGGAGGACTGACGCGGGAACCGTGCCAGCCGTTCCCGGGGGTCTCGGCCTCGGACGCCGCGGAATCGCCCTACCGCGCATCGAAGGGTTTATCCGCCGCGTGACCCTCAGACTCCAGTAATAACTATGTCGGACAAACCTGCCTCGATGTACCGGGAGATCAGCAAGCCGGCGTACACCCGACGCGAGTACATCACCGGCATCCCCGGTTCGAAGATCGCACAGCACGAGATGGGCAACCTCGAGAGCGACCAGGACGACTACCCCGTCCAGATCAGCCTCGTCACCGAGGAGGAGTGCCAGCTCCGCCACGGCTCGCTGGAGGCCTCCCGCCTGTCGGCCAACCGCCACCTGCTCAAGGAGCTCGGCCAGGAGAACTACAAGATGATCCTCCGGAAGTTCCCCCACCACGTCATCCGGGAGAACAAGCAGGCGACCGGCGCGGGCGCGGACCGCGTCTCCGACGGGATGCGCCAGGCGTTCGGCAAGGTCGTCGGCACGGCCGCCCGCATCCCGCGCAACGACCGCATCTTCACCGCGTGGTGCCGGCCCGAGGACGCCCCCGTCGTGAAGGACGCGCTCCGGCGCGCCTACAACAAGATCTCGCCGCCGTGCCGCATCAAGGTCGAGAAGGGCGAGAAGCTCCTCGTCGCGTAGACCGGATCTCCGCTTTCTGTCGTCGCTCCCGTCGCTCGCCAGCCACGGGCTCGTCGGCGCCCGACGCGGCGCGGAGCGCACCTTTTTACTCCCGGCCTCCTACCGAGCGCGTATGCTGGACCTCGCGGTCGCCTACCGAGAGGAGACGTTCGAGCGCATGCGCGACCCCCTCGCCGAGCGCGGAATCGCGGTCCACCACGTCCCCTCCGATAGCCGCACCATCCCGCTGTCGGACCCGCCGTGGTCGCCCGACGAGTTCGACGCGGGCTTCGTCTTCCCCTCGCGCGCGATGGAGGGCGGGGTCGTCGACGCGCTGCTCGACGTGCCGTGGGTCAACGACCGCGAGGCGGTCCTCGCGTCGCGGAACAAGGCCGGCGTCGTCGCCCGCCTGGAGCGTGCCGGACTGGCGGTGCCCGAGACCGTCGTGGTCTCGAACCCCGCCGACGAGACCGACCTGCTCGACGCTTTCGATCGGTTCGATCCGCCGGTCGTCGTCAAGCCCAACTCCACGACCCGCGGCGTCGGCGTGGCGAAGGTCGGCGACGCCGACTCGTTCCTCGGCGTGACCGACTACCTCGACCTGGTCCACGACTACCGCGCGACCGGCGACAAGTCGTTCCTCGTCCAGGAGTTCGTCGCCGGCGCGACCGACTACCGGGCGATGGTGGTCGACGGCGAGTGCGTCGGCGGCGTCGAGCGCAGGATTCCGGACGCCGCCGACAGCCGGCGCTGGAAGCACAACGTCCACCGCGGCGCCGAGGCCACCGGCGTCGACCTCTCCGCGGACCTCCGGGACCTGGCCGAGCGCACGGCCGAGGCTCTCGGCATCGACTTCCTCGGCGTCGACATCCTGGTCTCGGGCGACCGCGCGGTGGTCAACGAGACCAACGCCCGCCCCACCGTCGACGCCGAGACCAAGTACGACCCGGGGTTCTACGACCGGCTGGCCGATCTGATTCGAGAGACGGCGGGCACGTCGTAGTCGCTCACGACGCGATGACTACTCCTCGAACACGAAGTACTGCTCGTAGTGGTCGGCACAGCCGGGATTGAACGCAGCGCCGCAGTCCGGACACTCGTGGGCACCGTCGACGAACTCGCGCGCGGTCAGCTCCGCGCCGCAGACCCCGCACAGCACCGCCGACGCCGAACTCTCCATCGGCAGGCGCTCGGCCTCGTGGTCCGCGGTCGCCTCGTGGCATCGGAAACAGGGGTAGTACGCCTCGCAGCAGGCGAACCGCAGCGCCACCACGTCGCGGTCGGTGTCGTAGTGGGCACAGCGCGTCTCGGAATCGACGTCGACGCCCCGGACGCGGTGACCGTGGATCTCGCGCTCCATCGTTGTTCAGTCCGCGATCGGTCTCAGGGCCGAGGCAAGTCGACTTCCTCCCCGTCTCGCGGTTTCACCGCTCGATTCATGGGAGGTCCACGACCTCCCCGTCGGCGTAGACCGTCGGCTCGCGGAGGATGCCGTCGAGGTGGACGGGCGCGTCGGTGTCGCCGCCGATGCCCGCGTCGTCGCCGATGGCGATATGGACCGTGCCGGCCGCCTTCTCGTCGAGCAGGACAGAGCCGACCAGGTCGGTCACCGCGACGTTGGTCCCGATGCCGAGTTCCGCGAGGTTGTAGGCGGCGTCGCCGACCTCGTCGGCGGCGTCCTCGACCTGCCGGCGGATGTCGTCGTCGGAGATGCGGGTGACCTGCCCGTCTTCGACGTCGAACTCCAGGGTCTGCCCGTCGTCGAGCAGGCCGTGGGGCATCATCGTCCCGTCGACGACGTAGGTACCGTTCGCGTCCTCGGGGCTGACGAACACCTCGCCCGCGGGGAGGTTCGAGAACCCGCCGGCCTCGTGGACGATGCCGGTGTCGTCGAGCCACTCCCGGTCGCCCGGCTCGAAGGTGATGTCGGTGCCCTGCGGCGAGGTGACCCGGACCTGCTCGGCGTCGGCGACCTGCGCCAGCACGTCCTCGCAGTGGGTCGCGATGGCGTCGTAGTCGGCCTCCAGCCCGGTGGTGAACACCTCCTCGGTGATGCCCGGGAGGGTCGCGCCGCGGGCGCCGGCCTCGTTGGCCTTCCCCCGGGCCCGGGTGTGGCTCAGGCTCTTGGTCGTCGGCGCGAGGAACACGTCGCTTCCGGCCATCGCGGCAGCGACCGGTTCGGGCGGCTCTGCGCCGTGCTGGGTCCCCGGCGGGAATCGCACGATTGTGGTGTCGTCGGTGACCTGGCTGGCCACCTCGTAGAGCGCCTCCCCGATGGGCTGGCGCTTGTCGTCGGTGACGATGCAGCACGACTCGGTCGGCTCCAGCGCGAGACACTGCCCGATGGCGGTCTCGGCCGCGTCGCGGAGGCTCATGGTCGGCAGGTGGTCCGGCGCGGGGTTAGGTCTTGTCTCTTCGTCCCGGGCGACGCGACAGAAGCCTCGGAGCCGGTTCGTTGACCGGCGGCTCTACGGCCCCGGCGAAGCGCTCGAAAGCGAATCCTTACTCGGCCTGTAGTTCAATTCTCGACGCCGTTCCTCGAAACCATTATGCGGCTCGCCGCCGGAAATCCACGTACATGCTACGGGTCGCCATCAACGGCTACGGGACCATCGGCAAGCGCGTCGCGGACGCTGTCCGCGCCCAACCGGACATGGAGGTCGTCGGCGTCGCCAAGACGCGGCCCAACTTCGAGGCCGAGCGCGCCGTCGAGAACGGCTACCCCCTCTACGCCGCGGTCGAGGACCGCGTTGAGCTGTTCGACGACGCCGGCATCGAACTCGCCGGCATGGTCGAGGAACTCGTCGAGGAGAGCGACGTGGTGGTCGACGCCTGCCCCTCGGGCATCGGCGAGCAGAACTCGGCGATGTACGAGGAGTACGACACGCCCGCGCTCTACCAGGGCGGCGAGTCGGCGGAGTTCGTCGACACCAGCTTCAACGCCCGGTCGAACTTCTCGGACGCCGTGGGGGCCGACCACGTCCGCGTGGTCTCCTGCAACACCACGGGACTCTCGCGGCTCGTCGCGCCGCTCCGCGAGGAGTACGGCGTCGAGAAGGTCCGGGCCACGCTGGTCCGTCGCGGCGGCGACCCCGCCCAGACCGGCCGGGGCCCCATCAACGACATCCTGCCGAACCCGGTCAGCCTCCCCTCCCACCACGGACCGGACGTCCAGACTATCTTCCCCGACCTGGCCATCGACACCCTCGGCCTGAAGGTGCCCGCGACGCTGATGCACATGCACAGCGTCAACGTCACGCTCGAGTCGGATCCCGACGCCGACGAGGTGCGCGACCTGCTCGAAGGCGAGTCGCGGCTGTTCGTCATCCCCGAGCACTTCGACATCGACGGCGCCGGCAAGCTCAAGGAGTACGCCCAGGACGTCGGCCGTCCGCGGGGCGACATCTGGGAGAACTGCGTCTGGGGCGAGTCGATCACGACGGAGGATAGCGTTGGCTCTTCGAGCCAACGGAGTGGAGGCGGTGAAACCGCCGGAACCGACCTCTACCTCTTCCAGGCCATCCACCAGGAGAGCGACGTCGTGCCCGAGAACGTCGACGCGATCCGCGCGGTCACGGGGTCGGCCGACGCCGAGGAGAGCGTCGAGACGACGAACGAGGCGCTCGGGATGGGCATCTAGAGACGAGCCCGGTCCGGAAAAAGGATTCTCGAATCGATTTGCGGGGACGATACCGAGTCGACGGGACTACTGCGTGATGGGCATCTCGGGACCTCCGTCCGTTGCTTTCGTCTCTACGGACATATACTTTCTCCCCAAAAAGGCATTCAGAGAATAGCTACTTCCGCAAAGGAAAACCGGTCGTCGCGGTGTATCCATGTCCGTTCGGGACCCTGGCGGGGACGCCGAAGGCGCGGGTGTGTGCCGCCGCGCGCGCCGCAATTCCCGGTCGACTCCGGGCGGAACCGGCGACCCGCCCCGAGTGCCAAAGGCTTTTGCTTGCAAGCGCCGTACTCTCGCGCATGCGACGAGACGACCGCGACGACCCCTTCGACGACCTCTTCCGGGAGATCGAGCGCATGATGAACGAGATGATGGGCGACGACTTCGACATGCGCGTCGAGCGCGGCGGGAGCGGCGGCCAGACCGGGTTCGGCAGCGAGACCCACGTCGACATCCACGAGGCCGACGACGAGGTCCGGGTCATCGCCGACCTCCCCGGCGTCGAGAAGGCCGACATCGACCTCAAGTGCGACGGCGAGATGCTGACCATCGGCGCGGCCAGCGACCACCGCGAGTACGACGAGCGGGTCCGGCTGCCCGCCCAGGTCGACGAGCACTCCGCCAGGGCGACGTACAACAACGGCGTCCTCGAGGTCGCGTTCGAGAAGTCCGAGGACTCCGCCGACATCGACGTCCAGTAGTCGGGTCCGTCGATCGCCGCGCTCTCGGGAGTCGGTCTCCGCGCCCGGTTCTGCTCCTCGATTCGCGCCCGGTCGTCCAACGGGTCGTCAGGTCTTCTTCCGCAGTATGTTCTTCCCCGTCCAGTACGAGCCTCCGCAGCGCGCTCGCCGCGCGTCCCCGGTCCCGGCCGCCGACCGGCCGGCGCCCGACTCCACGCGCTTTTACGCCCGGGCTACGTAGACGACCCCATATGAGCGAGACAGCCGAGCGCGTCGCGGTCACCTGCCCCTCCTGTTCGCCCGACGTGGAAACGGTCCACGAGGTGCTCAAGGACGGGTCCGGGCAGTCGACCGTGCGCTGCACCGAGTGCAGTCACGTCCACAAGACGACCATCGAGACCGACGAGGACGTCGAGCGCGACGTGGTGGTCTCCCAGGACGGCGAGTCGTTCACCGCGACCGTCGAGGCCCCGCCCGAGGAGACGGTCGCGGTCGGCGAGGAGTTCGTCCTCGAGACGCCCGAGGCCATCATGGTCGTGCGCATCACCGACCTCCAGCTGGGCGACGAGAAGCGCGTCGAACAGGCCGAGGTCGAGGACGTCGAGACGTTCTGGACCCGCGCGGTCGACAACGTCCGGGTCAACGTCACGATCAACCCCACCGACGGCCGGCGCGACGACTCCCGGAGCCTCAAGATATCGGTGCCGGGCGACGACGAGTTCGTGGTGGGCGAGACCTACGAGTTCGGTGACGAGGAGTTCACCGTCAAGTCCATCGCGCTCCGGGACGACGCCCACGGCTACGACTTCAATCCGCTCGGCGAGGAGGGCGATACCGCGGTCGCGAAGGACGTCAAACGACTCTACGGCGACGACGAGACGTCGTCGGCGTGGTCGGCGTGGTGACGTAGCATGTTCGGGGGAGGGGACGACAGCGACCGGAACGCGACCGGCCACAACCAGGACGCCGATTACCGACGCGCCCGCGAGCGGATGGTCGACGCACTGACCGACCGCGACGACTTCGCGGCGTCGACGCTCGACGCGATGCGGGCGGTGCCGCGCCACGAGTTCGTGCCGCCCGGGCGCCGCGACAGCGCCTACGCCGACCGACCGCTGCCCATCGGGAACGACCAGACCATCAGCGCGCCACACATGGTCGCGTCGATGGTCGACATGCTCGACCTCGACGCCGGCGAGTCGGTCCTAGAGATCGGCACCGGCTGCGGCTACCACGCCGCGGTCACCGCCGAGGCGGTCGGACCGTCGAACGTCCACAGCGTCGAGTTCCACGAGTCGCTGGCCCGCGAGGCTCGCGACCGACTCGACCGACTCGGCTACGGCGACGTCTCCGTCAGGGTCGGCGACGGCCGCGAGGGGTGGGACGACCACGCGCCCTACGACGCCGCCTACCTGACCGCCGCGCCCTCGGACTTCCCCTCCGCGGTGGTCGAGCAGGTCCGCCCCGAGGGCCGACTGCTCGCCCCGCTCGGCTCCACCCGGGGACCTGCGGCCGGCCAGCGGCTCGTCTTCGCCCGCCGGCGCGCCGACGGGTCGCTCGACCGCGAACCCCGCGGCCGGGTGCGGTTCGTCCCGATGCAGGGGGACTGATTGCCCCGGATGCCGGGGGACTAAGCCCCGGGCCCGCGTCGCGCCGGTATGGACTACCGCGAAGCGCTGCTCCTGTGGGCCGCCCGCGAGTCCGGCGTCCTGGAGGCGGTCGCGACCGACGCCGGGACGCCAGCCGAGGTGGCCGCGTCGGCGGACGTCACCGAACGGGCCGCCCGCATCACCCTGGAGGCGATGGCCGAGCTCGGCTACCTGGAGGCCGTCGGCGACGAGGAGCCCGGCGGAACTGACGATTCTGACGGAATCGACGTCCAGTACGAGATCACGAACCGGGCGCTCGGGTTCGTCGCCAAGGCCGACGTGCGCTCCATCGGGTCGACGCCCCACGCGCTCGACTGCGTCGACCGGTGGCTCGCGCTCCCCGAGACGATGCGGACCGGGAGCCCGCCTGACGCCGAGGCGGTCTCCGAGGACCGGACCGCCAACTTCATGGGTGCGATGGCGAGCGTCGACGACGCCACGGTCCGGGCGAGCGTCACCGCGGCGGTCCACCGCAATCCCGACGCCGAGCGCGTGCTCGACGCCGGCGGCGGGCCGGGCGTCTTCGCCAAGGAGTTCGTCCGCCGCGGACTCGACGTGACGCTCGTCGACCGCCCCGACGTCATCGACGTCGACCGACGGTTCCTCGAACACGAACCCATCGAACTGGTCGCGGGCGACGTCACCGAGGGGCTCCCCGAGGACGGCTTCGACATCGTGTTCGGCTCGCGAGTGGCCCACACCCTGAGCCCCGACGCCAACCGGCAGTTCCTCGCCAACGCCTACGACGCCCTCGACCCCGGCGGCGCGGTCGTTCTCACCGACAAGGTGCGGGGCCGGGCCGAGGATGCGGCCCTCTTCGCCGCACACATGCTCGCCCAGACCGAGGCCGGCGACACCTACACCGAGGCCCAGTTCGCCGACTGGCTCGACGCGGCCGGGTTCGCCGACGTCGAAGTTCGGGACGTCCCGGGTACGGGCGACCAGGTCATCGCCGGACGGCGGCCGGGTGATTGAAGTTCTCTCGTGACCACGGGGGTCGTATGGAACTCGCGGTGTTGCGCGACGACATGGTCGACAGCCTCGAACACTCCGCGAAGGGTGTCGTGTCTAGCGAGAGCGTCAGCGCCGCGATGCGCGCCGTGCCGCGCCACGAGTTCGTCGACGACGACCGACTCGCGTACGCCGACCGGTCGTTCGAGCACCGCGGGACCCGCGCCCTCGCGCCCAGCACCGCCGCCCGGCTGCTGGAGGCGCTCGACGCCGACGCCGGCGACTCGGTGCTGGTCGTCGGGGCGGGCGTGGGCTACACCGCCGCGGTCCTCGCCGAGATCGTCGGCGAGCGAAACGTTCACGCGGTCGACATCACCCGACGGGTGGTGTGGGACGCCCGGCAGAACCTCGCCGAGGCGGGCTACGACGGCGTGTTCGTGGACTGCCGCGACGGCGCGGAGGGGCTCCCGGAGTACGCTCCGTTCGACCGCATCCTCGTGGAGGCCGCGGCCGCCGACCCGCCGCGACCGCTCCTGCGACAGCTCGACACCGACGGCCGGATGGTCATCCCGCTCGGCGTCGGCGACCAGTCGCTGACGGTGGTCGGAGGCGACGAGGTCGGCGACCAGAAGGGCCGACCGCTCGGCACCGTCGCGTTCGCGCCGCTGCTCGTGGAGGGCGAGGAGGCCGGCTCCATCGAGCGCAACCGGACCGTCCGCGAGGACCGCGAGCGGGCCGAGCGCGCCCGCGAGCGCCGGACCGGGTGGGAGCAGGACTGGATCGACTGGGACGGCGACGGCAGCCGACCTCGGTGAGCGCCCCGATGGCCGGTCACGACCATCACTCCCGGACGACCAGTATCGCGGTGTTCTCGCGCTCGTCGGCGTAGTCGCTGCCGGCGGGCGGCTTGATGTCGATCGCCAGCGTGCCCTGGCGCTGGTTCGGGCCGAGGTCGGGGTCGATTGTGACCGTGATCTCGCCGTTCTCGTCGGTGGTCGCGGTCTCGACGTTGCCGAGTGTGGCCGTGTCGCCCGTGATGACGACCGTCGCGCCCTCGACGGGGTTGCCCTCCGGGTCGACCACCGTGACGTCGACCTCCTGCTGGCCGGGACCGACTACGTCGGGGGACGGTCTCGCGTCGAGTTCCGTGACGGTCAGCCCGCCGATACCCGACAGCATGTTCATCATGACGCCGAGGCTGGCGACACCGACCACGAGCGCGATGACGAGTCGGATGGGAAGCCCCTCAATCGCGCGGGAGTCGGACGCGAAGCGCCGGAGTCTGGTTCGCATGAGGATGGTTCGTCCCGTTCCCCTATTTGAACCTTCACGCGAGGATTTATGAGCGAGAGCGGAACGAACCCCGGCCATGCCTCACGTCCTCGGCCGCCGCGCCACCCCCGACGACACCGCGAACGCAGACCCCGACGCCGCTCGCGGAACGCCGCCGTCCGCACATCTCGGCGCGTACCGCGCCCGCGACGGGAGCGCCGGCGCGCGGGTCCGCGTCGACCTCGACGCGCCTCACGCCGGCCTGGTCGTCGGCAAGCGCGGTTACGGCAAGTCCTACACGCTCGGCGTCCTCGCCGAGGAACTCGCCCGCGCCGAGGGGGTCGCGCCGGTCGTCGCCGACCCGATGGGCGTCTTCTCGTCGCTCGGCTGTCTCGGTACTCGGGTCGTCGACGCCCCCCGTGTCGGGGCCGACGCGCTCGCGCCGCGGGCGTGGTGCGACCTGCTCGGGCTGGCGGCCGACGACCCGGCGGGCGCGCTGGTCTGGCAGGCCGCGGCCGCCCGCTCGACCCTCGCCGGGATGCGCGAGTTCGTCGCCGACGCCGACACCAAAGCCGACCGAGCGACCCGCCGGGCGGCCGACAACCACCTCGCGCTCGCCGAGTCGTGGGGCGTCTTCGCGCCCGACGCCCCGACCGCCGCGGACCTGCTGGCGTCGCCGGTCGACGCCGGGACGAGCGCCGGCACGGTGCTCGACCTCTCGGGACTCGACCCCGGCCCGGCGAACGCCGTCCTGCGGGCGGTCGCCGCGGGCCTCTACGACCACTGCGTCGACGGGCGACCGCCCCGGCTCCCGTGGCTGCTGCTCGACGAGGCTCACGCCTTCTTCGCGGCCGGGGCCGGCCGCGGTTCGGTCGGGTCCGCGACGACGCGGAACGTCGCGGCGCCCGCGCTCCGGCGGGCGCTCACGCGCGGCCGCCAGCCCGGCCTGAGCCTCGTCGCGGCGACCCAGCGGCCCAGCGCGCTCCCGCCGGTCGCGGTGTCGCAGGCCGACCTCCTGCTGGCCCACCGGCTCACCTCGCGGGCGGACCTCGACGCCCTGGCGGCCGCCCGGCCCACCTACCTCGGGTCGTTCGAGGACCGGCTGCCCGACGCGCCCGGCGAGGTGCTGCTCGTCGACGACGCGACCGAGAGCGTCCACGCGGTCAGCGTCCGGGAGCGCCAGACGCCCCACGGCGGGGGCAGTCCGAGCGCGCACGAGCGCACCGGCCCGACCGCAGCCGACCGCTGACGGCGCTTCGAAACCAGTTTCCCGGTCGCCGCGCTGGTCGGAGTCGAGTATCGAATGTCGGAGGAGAACGTCGAGTCGCCGGCCGCGAACGCGGTCGGCGGAAGCGAGGACGCAAGCGGAAGTGAAGCAGGGCGAGGGTCGGACGGTCCGTCGACCCCGGACCGCGCCCTCGAACGCCTGGAGCCCGCCCTGCTCGTCGCGGTCGGCGGCTTCGCCGGCGCGGCCCTCCGGCACGCCGCGGCGGTCGCGCTCCCCGGCGGTTTCCCGTGGGGCACCCTCGCGGTCA
Organism: Halorussus rarus; assembly: GCF_003369835.1. NCBI lineage: Archaea > Methanobacteriati > Methanobacteriota > Halobacteria > Halobacteriales > Haladaptataceae > Halorussus > Halorussus rarus. The sequence continues at coordinate 509,925 of NZ_QPMJ01000003.1, forward strand.
ACGTCGCGGGGAGCTTCGCGCTCGGGGTCCTGCTCTACGAGGCCCGACTGACGGGGCAGCTCGGCGCCCGGACCCGCCTCGTGCTGGGAACCGGCTTCCTCTCGTCGTTCACGACCTACAGCACCTTCGCGGTCCAGACGGCCGCGCTGGCGCCGCCGCTGGCGGTCGCCAACGCCGCCGCGAACTACGCGCTCGGGTTCGCGGCCGTGCTCGTCGGCCACGCCGCGGTCCGCTCGGTCGTCGCCCCGGAGGTGGCACGGTGACACCGTACCTGCTGGTCGGCGCGGGCGGGGTCCTCGGCGCGCTCTCGCGGTTCGCGGTCGGCGCGTGGCTGCCCGGCCGCCGCCGGGACACCCTCGCGGTGAACGTCCTCGGGAGCTTCGCGCTCGGCGCGCTCACGGTCGGGCTCGCCGACGGCTCGGCGCTGCTGACCGCGCTCGGCACCGGCTTCTGCGGGGCGTTCACGACGTTCTCGAGCTTCGCCGTCGAGACCGTCGAGCTGCACGAGGACGGCGCGACGCGGGTGGCGGTCGGCAACGCCGCGGTCCACCTGGTCGGCGCTTTGCTCGCGGTCGCGCTCGGCGGGTGGACGGCGACGGCCGTCGCCGGCTGAGCGCTCGCGCGTCGCAGCGCCCGTTCGTCCGAATCGGGGGCCCGGGGACGTTTCCGCGAATCGAGGCGACTGCGACCGCGAAATTCCGCCCGCAGGAACCGGCGACGACAGCGAAGTCCTGCGAACACGTCGCAAACTTTAGTATGGAGGAACGAGGTGGGAAAATCGATGCCACTGCGCCCCACCGACACCGACCTTCTCGCGGACATCTGTACGTCGGTCGCGCTACGGAACTACGGGTTCCTGTACGTCGACCGCGTCAACGACGAGATACGGTCACAGTACGAGAGCGCCGACAAGAGTCCGCTGAAGGCGAGTTCGCTGTCCCAGACGGAGATCAAGAAGGCGATGGACGACGTCGTCGCCGACGAGTACTCCGAGCTCCAGCGGCTCCGCACGGGCGTCTACTACTACGACCCCTTCGGGACGGGCGACGACGAGGGGGTCGCCACCGAGCTCACCACGCTGTTCCGCCAGCAGCTCGTGGTCACCAGCGAGGAGCTCCGGTCGCGGTTCGACCTCGCCATCGACGACATCGACTTCTTCGCCGACGAACTGGCCGACCGGAACCTGGTCCGACGGATCGCCACCGGGGAGCGGGACTACTACACCATCGGCTCGCGGCTCAAGGAGCAGGCCGGAGAGGCCGGGGTCGACGCCAGGCTCCGCGAGAAGGCGACCTACGGCAAGCTCGCCCACGACCAGCTCGAGAAGGTCATCAACGTGTCGGCGACCGCGGACGTCATCCGGTACCTCGAGGCCGAGGAGTTCGTGATCGACCTCGACGGCGAGTACCTGGTCGAGAGCGCCATCCCCCGGTTCGGCGAGTACCTCGCCGACCGCATCGCCGACGACGTCGAGACCGAGTTCGAGAACTCCGGCTACGTCCTGCCCGAGCCGGAGTTCGGCCAGGTGGTCGAGAACGAGATCGACGAGCGCTCGGACGTACTGGCCCAGGCCCGCGCGGTCCGGGGCGACATCCTCGACGCGACCGAGAAGGCCCTGACCGACGAGCTGGGCCTCGACGCCGACGGACCGGTGGTCCGCCAGACCGAGGCGTTCGAGTCGTACGTCGACCGGCGCGCCGAGGAGATCCACCGGGAGGTCACCGAGAGCGGCGAGCGCCTCGCCACCGAGTCGGACTTCCGCGAGGTCGGCCACCCGCTGGTCGAGGAGGTCCACGTCGGCACCGCACAGCAGGCCAACGAGTACGCCAGGGACGCGATCCGCGAGCGGTTCGACGAACGGGTCACCGAGGAGTTCCGGGTCGAGCCCTCCGACTCCTGACCGCGACCGCACCGCCGCACAGTAAACACCAGGAAACCGACAACGATGACGAAGAAATACCGCAACTTCACCGAGACCGAGATGGGCGACGGCACGTACGTCGTCGCCGAGCCAGTCAGCCAGACAGACGAAGCCGTCCGCATGGAGGCCGGATGGTTCGACACCGAGGACGACATCGCGGGCGAGTGGGAGAAGCCCATCGGCGCCATCATCCGCAACGACCTGACCGGCGGGATGGAGCTGACCGAGGGCACCGGCACCCTCTCGCGACGCCAGGCGGTCGAGAACCTGGCCGAGGCCACCGACGACGGCGACCCGCTGGTCTCCGGCGAGGCCGAGGCCGAGGCGCTCGTCGACTACTTCGCCGCCAACGACGTGCTCGAACTCGACGGCAACGACGTGGTGCTGCTCGAGGACCCCAACGAGGTGTCGGGAAAGATGGTGCTCAACTGGGCGGCAGCGATGGCGGCCTGCGTCGACAAGATCGACGAGACGATGAACCGGTTCGAGCGCGCCAAGGAGAAGCTCCAGAAGCACATGGAGGACGTCGACGCCGAGCCCCAGCGCACCGAGGAGCTGATGAAGGAGAAGGCCCAGGAGCTGATGGCGCTGGGCGACGGGTCGGGGTTCCCCGACCGGAGCGACCTCGCCGAGCAGGACCGCCAGAAGTACGACGTCCTGCGCGAGGACTTCATCTACTACAAGAAGCTCAACGAGGCGGGCCAGCAGAACGTCTCGACCGCCCAGCAGGGCGTCGACCAGATCGCCAACATCATCCAGAAGCTCGAGGGCGCCCGCGAGGTGCTCGACCAGAAGCAGGGCCAGGTCCGGACCCGGGCCCTCAAGGAGCGGGTGTTCCCCGAGAGCGAGGTCAACATCGCGATGAACATGGGCGAGCTGGTGACCAGCCTCGCGGGCGTCGGCAGCATCGAGGAGGAGGCCGAGAGCATGTCGGAGGACGACGTCGAGGCCGCGGTGACCGACGTGCTCAGCGACACCCAGAACATCGAGGCGGCGCTCGACGACACCCTCGGCGACGAGGCCGAGGCACAGGAGGGCCGGGCCAGCGAGTTCACCGTGTAGCATGCAGGCCCAGTCGCTCCTCGGTAGCGCCCGCGCGGTCGACCGCCGGCTCGACGACCTGCTGGCGTCGACCCTGCTCGCCGACGACCCCGCCGCGTGGAGCCACGCCGCGGTCGTCCGCGAGACGCTGACCGACGTGGCCGAGCAGCTCCGGGCGAGCGCGCCCTTTCCGACGGGCGGGGACCCCGCCCCGGCCGCCGGCCAGTTCCGCGGTCTGCTCGGGGTGCTCGCCGACTGCGAGCGGCCGACGCCCGACCGGGTCGCGGCCGGCCTCGACGGCGGCGAGGCGACGCTCGACCGGCTCCGCGAGGCCGGCCGGGTCGAGGTCCGGGGCCCCCGGCTGGTCGTTCCGCTGGGCCGGGACCCCGCGGGGAGCAACTGGTGGGCGCTGCTGGAGTTCCTGGCCGAGTCGGTCGCCGACCTCGAAGCGAAGGCCAGCCGGATCCACGGCCGGGCGGTCGTGGACGGCGCCGACGCGCCGGTGGTCGACGCCTGGGACTCCGTGACCGAGCGCCTCGACGCGCTCGGCGAGGTACTGGACGAGACGACAGCCAACGGTCGGTACGCCGAGCGGAGCGTGACCGCCACCGGCGGTCCCGAGGAGTTCGTCGCGTGGACGGCCGACCAGTTCCGGAGGGAAGGATGAACAAGACGAACCTACAACCGATAACCAACGAGAGCCAGCCGACCTCGCACGTCAAGGTCGGCGAGAGCAGGGTCAAGTCGTCGGACGTCGTCCGACTGGAGCACCGCGGCATCGACGCGTTCTTCTACGCCAAGCCGGTCGAGGACTTCGTCGGCGGCATCGGGAACAAGGTCAAGTTCCACGACAACGTCGCCTCGCTGTTCGGCGGCATCGACTTCTCGTCGCCGTTCTACGTCGACGCGAAGGTGAGCAAGCGCGACGTCGAGGTCTGTCGGACGGTCGAGCTCCGGGTCCGGGGCGCGCCCGAGGAGCAGATCGAGCAGTTCATGCGCGAGAGCGAGTACCTCGTCCACAACATGGAGGAGGTCGTCTCGAACGGCGACGACCTCGTCCCGGTCCAGGTGTACTCGATGGAGCCGTCGGGCTACCGTACCCTGCGCGTGACCGACGACACCGACATCGAGTTCGTCTCGCGGTCGGACGTCGAGGACCGCGCCCCGGATGGTCCCGGCGGCGCCGGCGGCGGGTCCGGCGACGGGGCGGGTCCCGCCGGTCCGGGCGGCCCCGGCGGCGACAGCGAGAACGACGTCGACATCGACGTCACCCCGAAGAAGCCGACCAAGAGCTTCGAGGAGGACGTCGCGGGCCTCGACACCGTCAAGCGGACCGCCCGGACGATGCTGGCGATGTTCGACCCCCAGAAGCAGAGCGAGGTCGAGCGCCGCTACGGCGAGGGGTTCGCCTCGCGGGGCGGGAGCATGCTGCTGTACGGCCCGCCCGGTTGCGGGAAGACCCTTGTCTCGGAGGCCATCGCCCACGAGGCCAAGAACGAGACCGACATCGAGGACGAGTACGGCGACGTGAAGTTCCTCGAGGTCAAGGGCGGCGACGTGCTCTCGCGGTACCCCGGCGAGTCCGAGCGCCGCATCGAGGCGGTGTTCGACCAGGCCCACCGGGTCGCCCAGGACGGGTTCGCGGTGCTGTTCTTCGACGAGGTCGAGACGCTCATCCCCGACCGGAGCGACGACAGCCTCCAGCGCCACGAGCGGTCGCTGACCAACGCCTTCCTCCAGGAGATGAACGACATCGAGGACAACCTGCTGGTCATCGGCGCGACCAACATGCCGTTCACCATCGACCCGGCCGCGACCAGGCGGTTCCCCATCCAGCAGTTCATCCCCCAGCCCGACGCCGAGGTGATGGCTCAGGTCTGGGAGGTCAACCTCCGGGACCTGCCCGACGCCGACGAGATCGACTTCCGGCGGCTGGGCGAGGAGTCGGTCGGCTACACCCCCGCGGAGGTCGCCGACCGCGTGCTGGGCAGCGACCTCCAGCGGGAGTTCGTCGAGAGCGTGGTCCGGCCCGACCGCGAACCGATCACCCCCGACACCGAGTACCTGCTGTCGTGGCTCGAGGACACTGAACCCAAGACGGTCCGCCAGTACGTCTCCAGCGTCCGCGAGCAGTTAGACGATCTGGAAGGCTACCCGGAGATGCAGCGCTACATCGAGGAGCAGGCCGCGGAGCACGACATCTCGCTCGGCACCGGCCGCGGCGGGCTCGGCGAACTGCTGGCGTCGGCGACCGGCCGGGGCGGCGGGAGTGACTCCGCCGCCGACGAGTCCGCCGGCGATTCCGGAGGGGCCGAGCCGTGAGCGATCCCGGTCCCGCGGGCGGGTACGCCCCGACCGAGTCGTTCGAGGCCGGCCGGGTCACTGCCGCGGCCGCCGACGCCGACCGGGTCGCGCTCGGCACCGACGCCGGCGCGGTCGAGATCGTGGCGACCGACGGCCGGATCACCGTGGAGTTCGACGCGCCGATAACCGACCTCGCGGTCGGCAACCGGGTGTACGCGCTGGTCGACGGCACCGTGGCCGCGCTCTCGACCGCGGGGACCAGGGTCTGGTCGGTCGACCTCCCCGAGGCCGAGGAGCTCGCGGCGCTGCCCGAGGCCGACGTGCTGGGCGTGGTCACCGACGACGACCGGCTGCTGGGGTTCGACGGCGAGACCGGCGGCCGGGAGTTCGAAGTCGACCGGCCCCACGCCGACGTGACCGACGACCCCGGCTTCTTCGGGAGCGGCGGCGCGTTCGTCCTGGTGGCGTGGTCGTTCCTCGCGGTCCGGAACCTCGACGGCAGCGAGCGGTTCGACGAGAACCTCGACGGCGCCATCGAGTCGGCTGGTATCGTCGACGACACCATCGTGGTCTCGCTCAAGGACGAGCGGGTGGTCGGCGTCGACCTGACGACCGGCGAGCAGCGGTGGGAGCGCGAGCTCGCGGTCACCGAGCTCCCCGACCGCGGCGAGGAGACGCTGCTGTTCACCGCCGAGGAGCGGCTGGTGTCGCTCGACGCCGACGGCGACTACGTCCCGGTCGCCGACCTGCCGAGCGGCGACGTCTACCCGACCAGCGGCGGCGACCTCTTCTGCGCTGTCGCCGACGGCACCATCGCGGTGTACCGCTCGACCGCCGACCCGACCGCGGCGCTCGACGCGTCGGTGGGGACCGACCGGCTCGTCCCGGGAGCGACCGAGACCGTCGACCTGACCGTCGAGAACGCCGGCGACCGCCCGGTTGCGGCCGCGCTCCGGGTCGACGGCGAGGGCGTCTCGCTCCGGGGGGCCGACTGGGAGGTCGACCTCGCGCCAGGCGAGTCGGCGACCCACACCGCGTCGGTCGACGCGGTCAGTGCCGACGACACCGCCGCGCTCGCGGTCGCGGCCGACGGCGACCACCTCGCCTCGACGTCGCTGCCGGTCGAGGCCGCGCCCGGCGCGTCGCTCGCGGCTGCGGTCGAACTCGACGCGGTGACCGACGGCGCGGCCGAACTCGCGGTCGCCGTCGAGAACGAGGGCGACGCCCCCGCGACCCACGTCTCGGTGTCGCCCGGCGACGCGCGACTGGGGCGACTCGCGCCCGGCGAGTCCGCCACCGCCTCGCTGGAGGTCCCCTACGAGCCGGGGACCGCGGTGCCGGTCTCGGTCCGGTCCGACGACGATGCGGTCGAGGTCGAGGCCGCGCTCCCCGACCGCGGTTGCGAGGTCGACCTCGCGACCGCCGACGGGTTCGTGGACGCGACCGTCGAGAACCGGACCGACGCGACCGTGACCGACGAGCTGACGATCCGGGGCGACTGCTTCGACCGGCCGGTCGAGCGCCGGGTCGACCTCCCCGCCGGCGCCCGGCTGGTCGTCGCGCTCCGGCCCGACGCGGTCGCCGACGCCGCGACCGTGGAGGCGGAGCTGGCCGGCGCGGGCGCGACCGCGTCGGCGCGGTTCGAGGCCGACGAGTTCGGCGGCGCCCGCGGCCGGGCGGACCGGG